>CANBEE010000030.1 GCA_947367415.1 uncultured Bacteroidales bacterium | reverse complement strand
AAATTGCACTGCTGATTATAAGGATTTTATGGTTTCGCAAACCCTATAAGGCCTTCAAAGTACGTCTTCGCTTATTCTTTTCATACCTTATAGGCTATTGCGAGTGATTTAACTTTCGTTCGTGGCCTATAATTCACTTATAACACAATAAAGTTCAAAAAAATACATACCTTTGCAACTAAAAGGTGTTTTGTTACGTATAATAGATAAGCAAACAAAAGAATACGGCATTACGATTATGAAAAAGTTTCTCAAGTACCTCGTTGTTTCCATATTGTCTATTGTTGGATTATTGGGGATAGCAATTGTGTTATCTGTTACTGTCTTCAAAGATGCACTGATAGAGTTTATAACGAAAAGCCAGCAGGAAGAGATGAAATCCTATTATATCTCAGAACTTCCTGTTGAACCCGAGCTGTTTGCCGAGGATTTCAAGAGCATTCACGATCAAGTTGTAGAAGAGTGTTCGCTCTGCAAGCAAAAAGGTTATGATATGGATTCTCTTTATACCACATTCTCGAGTCGCATAGGGAGTGAGGTGCAAACAAAGGAGGACTACGGCATAATGCTCAATGAGTATTTTGCAGCGTTAAAGATAGGTCATGCATGGCCTTTCTTTCGAGGCCATGCGGCACAGTATCATCCAACAATCGCAGAGGATAGAATCTTTATATCCAATCCGAGTGAGCATCTTCTTCATTGTGGCTTTTGCGATAAAGATGAAATCATTGCCATAAACAATGTGCCTATTGGCCAATATGTTGAGAATAAGAAGAGATGCACATTTGCCTCTACCGAGGAGTATCGGTTGCGAAAGGCTCAGCTCGGAATCTTTACATCGCCGACCGACACCTTGATTACGTGCAGTGTGCGAAGAGATGGTAAAGTGTTGTCGCTCGATCTTCCATTAAACTGCACGATGCCCATCGAGGAATCACAAGCATATCATAGGATAATAAACGACAGTGTTGGATATATTTATTTGGAGTCAATGATGCATACTGTTGTGGAGGATTTCAAACAGGCATACGAGCAAGTGCGCCATCTGCCATACTTGATTGTCGATAATCGTTACAACAGTGGAGGGAGTAGCAATAACGGTCGAAAGATTGCTGAATATCTCCTTTGCAAGAAGCAGAAACATTGTGTAAGTGGGAATATCACACCACAGCCCAACGCATATACAGGCAAACTGTTCTTGTTGACAAGTAATAAGACCATCTCTGCTGCCGAAAGCTTTACTCTCGACCTGAAAGAGAGTGGGCTTGCTACGTTAGTGGGAGAGAGAACAGCTGGCGATACAGGCTGTGGCCCAAAGGTTTTCACCTCTAAATATGGTATCTGCTTTTATATTCCAACGCGAGAAGCAGGGGTATCTCCCAAAGGCTTTCCAATGGAAGGTACGTGCATAGAGCCTCACCATGAGGTTGAACAGACAGTTGCAGATTTCTTAGATGGTAAGGATACGATTATAGAATATGTGTTGAATGAGCTTATCGGTTGAGGTCCTGTAGTAAACAAGGGCGTGTTTAGACACGCCCTTGTTGTCGTTATGTATTGCAGGGAAGAAACGCTCGTTGGATTCTTATACCCCCAGCATCTCGCGTGCATTGTTGATGGCCGCCTCGGTGAGGGTGCCAGCACTCATCATCTGTGCGAGTTCGCTGATGCGCTCGTCGGTAGTGAGTGTGCGGATGTGGCTGACGGTAGCATCTTCCGTGTCCTCCTTATATACCTTGTAGTGCGCGGTGCCCTTGGCTGCAATCTGCGGCAGGTGGGTGATGCTGATGACTTGGCGGCCGTGGCTGGCGATACTCTCCATGATGTCGGCCATGCGGGCTGCGATGGTGCCCGACACACCAGTGTCAATCTCGTCGAAGATGAGGGTAGGCATGGCTGTGGCTGCGGCGATGATGCTCTTGAGCGAGAGCATGATGCGCGAAATCTCGCCACCCGATGCGACTTCGGCAATATTTTGCAGGGCGCTGTTCTTGTTTGCCGAGAAGAGGAAGGCTACGCTGTCGGATCCCGTGCTGTCGGGCTGACGGCGTGGTGTGATTTCTACGGCAAAGCGTGTGTTGGGAATGCCCAGTTCGACGAGGCGTGTGGCAATCTCCTTCTCAAAGGTGGTGGCTACGGCTTGGCGCTGTGTTGTCAAGCCCTCGGCAGCCTGCAGCAGAGCCTCAAGCGCTGCGGCGGTCTCCTTCTCCATCGCGGCAATGCGCTCGCCTGCCTCGTCGATACGCTGCAGTGTGTCGCGGAAGCGCTCGGCTATCTCCAGCAGCTCGGCTACGGAGCCTACGCGGTGCTTCTGCTGAGCCGTGTAGATGGTGTCGAGCCGTTGCTCCACCCAAGCCTGTCGCTCAGGGTCATAGCTGATGCGTTCGCTGGCATCGGACACGTCGTCGGCGATATCCTTCAGTTCTATGTATAGGCTCTCCATGCGCTCGTACCAGTCTTCGGCTCCAGGGTAGATGGTCGTCAGTGAGCGTAGCTGTGAGGTCACGCTCTTCAGTGCAGATGTCTGCCCGCCATCGTCACCGCTGAGCATCGCGTCGATGCGGTAGAGGCTCTCCTTGATCTCTTCGGCATGGCTGAGAAGTTCGAGCTCCTGCTCCAACTCTTCTTGTTCGCCCTCCTGCAGGCGCCACTCGTCGAACTGGCTCAGCTGGAAGCGGATATACTCCTCGTCGCCCTGATCGCCCGTGAGCTGATTGCGCAGTGCGTCGAGGCGTACTGCCGTGTCGCGATAATGGCGGTAAGCCTCGGTATATTGTTGACGAATGCTTTTGTCCTCGCTCAGTGTGTCGAGTACGCGGAGCTGGAAGCCCTCGGTGTTGAGCAGCAGGTTTTGATGCTGTGAATGGATGTCCACGAGCCGCTCGCCCAGCTGCTTCAGGATGCCCAGCGATACGGGCGTGTCGTTGATGAAGGCGCGGCTCTTACCTGTAGCTGATATCTCGCGACGTACGATACACTCGTTGTCGTATTCAATGTCGTGCTCCTCGAAGAGCGGTTGCAGGTCGTACCCCTCGATGTCGAAGGTGCCCTCGACGACACATTTGGCAGCTCCGGTGCGTATGGCGGCCGTCTCGGCACGCTGTCCGGTGAGCAGGCCGATGGCACCGAGCAGGATGGACTTTCCCGCACCGGTCTCACCGGTAATGACCGAGAATCCCTCGGTGAAATCGAGGTCGAGCGACTCGATGAGTGCGTAGTTCTGTATATGTAGGTTGCGTAGCATTGCTGTTATCGTTTTATTCTTTTATCTTGTCCCAATCACTTGTCAGCGAGGGATTCACAAGGCAGAGGATGCGGTTTACCTCCTCCTTCTCCTTCGAGGTGCCTTTGCTGTAGACGTTGATGAGTTCGTCTTTCTTGATTTCGGTGAAGAGCTGGGGCAGTACCGACATGGGCTTGTCCTCCTTGGCCTTTTCGAGCAGCGTCAGCGAAGTGGTGATGTTGCTGCGTCCACGCTCGGCGTTCTGTGCCATCTCGTCGAGCCCTTTACGGTGGTAGTCGTAGAAAAGCTGGCGGTAAGGCTCCATGGCACCATTCATGTAGTCGTTGATGAGTGCGTGACGGTTCTTGCTGTCGCCGAAGGCTTTCCAACCATCCTCACCCAGCATCTGTGCGTTGTTCACCACATTCTCGGCTTTGTTGAGCACGTCGGTACCGCCATTCGGGGCAAACGTGTCCATGTCGAGGCCAATGATGAGGTAGGCATAATAGGCAAGTACGGCAGTGAGGTTGTTGTCAACGATGTCGTCGGAAAACTCCAGCTTGTCGTGCTCGATGTAGTTGAAGTCTACGGCATTGTCGTTGAAGTTGAACACCGTGGTGTTGTACGAAGCATTGTATACCGGGCGATTTGCCTGTACCATGAGGCTGCAGCCGAAGCGCCCGTCGTCGCTGTACTCGTTGACGATGAGATTGAAGCTGCAGGCAATCTTCTCCCGGGTGGTGTACTGTGCGTTGCTCCACTTGCGGGTGTTGAGAAACTCCGTCATGGCCTCCTGCAAGGTGGTAAAGACGGAGGTGTTCGTGCCCTGTATCTTCGAGTGGTTTACCACTACCTTGGCTTCGAGCTCCTGCGCTGCAGCTTGCCGTGGCAACATACCTGCAGTCGCTATCATCAATGCTGCGATATATCGTACAATCCTTTTCATCCTGTTTACTTGGTTGGGTTGACAAAGTTAGTGCATGGGGAGAGAAAACGCAAATTTATTTGAAGTTTTCGTAGCTGTAGCTGTGGTTATCTTTATTCGTACAAACATATAGGGGTGAATCTTTTCGTTGATTCACCCCTATATCATGTTGTTTGTTCTCTTAAAAGCTTAGATAGTTTTCTCTACATCCCACACGAAGGCGCGGAGGCCGAGACGCTCGGTCTCTTTGTCGATGCGGTGCAGCTCTTCGAGCAGCGGGTCTACCTGCTCGTCGCGTACTACAGTGAGGATGGCCGAGCACATGGAGGGCCATGCGTGACTGCCGTAGTGAGGCTCGCCAGTCTTGCTGCCACGTCCCTGTACCTGGGGGAACATGGAGAATCCGCGACAGTTGAAGTGGTCGAGCGTGAAGAGTATCTTCTCTTGGTATGCCTGGTCGTAGGCGATAAATATGGATTTCATGTACAACAGAATTATGAATTTTGAATTATGAATTATGAAACTCCAAAGCGTAGCAAATAGATGCAGACCAAGAATTCATAATTCATAATTCATAATTAAAATTTATTTCTTTATCATCGTCTCTTTATTCTCTTCCCAATAAGCATCGAGGACGAGCTGCTTACGGTGCTTGCGGCGCTGACGCTTGATGCCGATGCCGGTAAACATACAGTATAGTACGGGCACGATAACAAGGGTGAGGATGGTAGACACGGTGAGACCACCGATAACCGATACGCCCAGCGGACGCCACAACTCGGAACCTTCACCCTGGTCGATAGCCATAGGCACCATACCGAGGATAGTGGTGAGGGTGGTCATGAGCACGGGGCGCAGACGGCTACGGCCTGCAGCGATGGCCGACTGGATGGCACTCATGCCGCGCTCGCGACACAGCTTAGTGTAGTCGATGAGCACGATACCGTTCTTCACCACGATACCGAAGAGCATGATACATCCCATGAGACTCATCACGTTGAGGCTGGTGCCTGTGATAGCCAAGGCAAGAATCACACCGGCAATAGAGAGCGGCACGGCAGTGATGATGATGAAGGGGTCGGTGAACGACTCGAACTGAGCAGCCAGCACGATGAACACGAGCAGGATGATGAGCACGCCCAAGAGACCGAGGTCGCCGAACGACTCCTGCTGGTCCTCGAAGTCACCAGCAAGGCTTACGTTGATGCCCAAGGGGATGTCCATATTCTTGATAATCTTATTGCTTGCGGTCACGATATCGCCCATGGGCACACCGGCATTGATGATGGCCTTGACGGTATTGATACGTTCGCGGTCCTTACGCTCGATGGAGGGGGGCGAGAATCGCTCCACTACGGTACCTACGTCCTTGATGCGTACGGCACCACCGTTGGCTCCGTAGATGAGGATGTTCTCGATGTCCTCGATGCTGGTACGGTACTCGGGGGCATAGCGCACCTTGATGTAGTGCTCGTCGCCATCTTCGCGGTAGAATGAGGCGGTAGAGCCATTGATACGGTTACGCAAGTAGGTAGCTGCTGTGCTCACGTTGAGTCCGTGGCGAGCCAGCTTCTCGCGGTCAAAGTCGACCTGTATCTCGGGCTGATAATCGGAGCGGCTGATACGTACCTCACTCACACCGTTCAGTTTGAGCAGTTCGGCACGCAAGTCGCGGGCCACCTTGTCGGTGGCGTCGAAGTCGTAGCCGTAGATTTCGAAGTCGATAGATGACTGTCCACCCATACCCGAGTTACCACCGGCACTTACGGTATACTTCTCTATCTCGGGATAGCTGTTGAGGTCGGCACGAATAAATTCACCTACCTCGAAGAGGGTGCGCTCACGCTCATCAGGGTCAACGAGCGTGATGTTGAACGAGGCGATATGGCTACCGTTGTCCTGCATAGAGGCAAAGGTGTTGTCCTCGCTGGCCTGACCTACGGTGTAGTTGACTACGCGGGCTTCGTCCTTGAAGTCGGCCATCCACTTTTCGGCCAACTCCTTGGCAATGGCATGAGTACGCTCTGTACGGGTACCTACAGGCATATACAGTTTCACGGTCATACGGCTGTCGTCGGATGAGGGGAAGAACTCGACGCCTACGTTCTTGAAGGTGAAGAAGAAGGCTACGCAAATCAGTATACAGGTGGTAAGTACCGTCTTGCGGTGACGTACGGCCTTGTCAATCATACGGCCATACCAAGCATCCAAACCATCAAGGGCACGCTGGATGGGGGTAAAGAAGATGGTATAGAAACTACTGTGCTTCTTCTTCAGACGCAACATCTGCGAGCAGAGCATCGGGGTCAGCGTCAAAGCCGACACGGTAGATACGGTGAGGATCACACACATCATCCAACCCAACTGCTTGAACATCATACCCATCATGCCACCGGCCAGTGTCATGGGGAAGAACACGGCAATCATCGTCAACGTAGAGGCTACAACGGAGATGGCCACCTCATTGGTAGCGTGGATAGCTGCCTGCTTGGGGTCAGAGCCACGCTCGATATGTGTGGTCACGTTCTCCAATACCACGATGGCGTCGTCCACCACCATACCGATAGCGATAGAGAGACAGGCAAGCGAAATCATGTTGAGCGAACCGTCGGTGACTGCCAAGTAGATGAACGAGGCAACCAATGAGATGGGGATGGTGATGGCGATAACGAAGGTGGCACGCCAGCGACCGAGGAAGAGGAACACCACAAGCACTACGAAGAGCAGGGCGTAGAGCACCGTCTCGGCAAGTCCGCTGATAGAGTTCTCGATGTTCTCCGAGGTGTTGGCCACGAGACCAATCTTCACGTCAGAGGGGAGGTTCTCCTGCAGCTTGGGAAGCATCTCGAGCACCTTGTTGGAAATCTCCACCGAGTTGGCCCCCGACTGCTTCTGCACCACGATGGTAGCACCGCGCACACCATTGGTAAAGGTCATCTGTCCGCGCTCCTGGATGGTGTCGACCACCTCGGCCACATCGCGCAGATAGATGTCGCTTCCGCCCATAGAGGCTACGACAATGTTTTCCATCTCCTTGGGGTCGTTGAACTCACCCTCTACGCGGAGCGGGAAGGTCTCGTTACCGATGTCAAACGAGCCACCGGGGATGTTCATGTTTTCAGCCGAGATAATCTGGCTGATGGCCTCAATGCTAAGGTTGTAGGCCTCCAACTTCACGGGGTCGCAATAAACGTATATCTCACGCTCTGCGGCACCACCGATAGACACTGAGCCCACACCGGGGATACGTGCCAAGGGGTTGGCCACGTTGTCGTCGAGAATCTTGTAAAGTCCGTTGGTCGACTGGTCGGCCTGTACCGAGAGAATCATGATGGGCATCATGTCGGAGTCGAACTTCAGAATGATGGGCGTGCTCACGGCATCAGGCAGGGCCGATGATATCATGTCGAGCTTGTCGCGCACGTCATTGGTGAGGTCGTCGATGTCGTGTCCGTATTCAAACTCGAGCGTGATGAGAGACATATTCTCCGCTGAGCGCGAAGTGATGTGCTTGAGGTTGGCCACCGAGTTGAGCGTACTCTCCAAGGGGCGTGTCACGTTGTTTTCAATATCCGATGCGCTGGCGCCCGAGTAGGATGTCATCACCATGATGACGGGCGGGTCCATCTTCGGGTAAAGGTCAATCGGGAGCTTGGTGGCTGAGAACACACCGAACACCACGATGGCAACGAAGATGAGCGCAGTCATAATCGGTCGTTTGACCGAACCTTCATATAAACTCATGTTTAATTAGGGGCCTCCCCCTTCCCCTCCCAAGGAGGGGCGATGCAGTCATCGCGGGAAAGGACTTTTTTAGTTTGTACTATTTCATTCAGTGGTCTCCGAAGTCCCCCTCCTCGGGAGGGGTTAGGGGAGGCCTCTTCTTTTACTTCTCCACTCTCACCTCCATGCCGTCAGCCAATCGGCCTTGGCCGGCAATGACTACGGTAGCACCGTCGGGGATACCGCCAAGGAGCTCATAGGCATCGCCAAGGCGCTGGCCCAGCTCTACCTTCACGTAGCTTACCTTACCATTATTATATACGTACACGAAGCGCTCGCCAGAGCCGGGCTGCTTCACGATAGCCATGTCGGGCACCACCACGCGATGCTCGGTGCCGAAGTTGAGCTCAGCACGGGCAAACATACCGGGGCGTACCTTCTCGTCTTGGTTGCTGAGCATCAGCTCTACGGGGAAGGTGTGGGTAGCTGCATTGATGGTGGGGTACTTGAGCGATACGGTAGCGGTGAACTTCTCGCCAGGCAGGGCATCGAGGGTGATGATAGCCTTGTCGCCCTTCTTTACCTTAGAGTAGTAGTTCTCCGATACGTTGACGAGCAACTTCACGGGGCGAATCTGCTCCACGGTGAGGATAGCTGCACCAGCATAGAGGTCACCATTGTCATAGTTGCGGGCAGTGACGATACCATCGATGGGGCTCAAGAGCTGGGTATTCTCCATGATGTTGTTGTACTGGCTCTCAGCCACCTCGAGCGACATCTTCATGTTGTCAAACTCAGCCTTCGATACACCGCCTACGGCATAGAGTTCCTTCACACGGGCAAAGTCAACCTTTTGGTTCTCAATCTGCAAGGTCAACTGCTGCAGGTTGGCAGCATCCATCTGTACGAGCTTCTGACCTTTGCGTACGTGGTCGCCCACCTCTACAAAAATCTTGTTGATACGACCGGGGGCCTGAGGAGCGATATTGTTCTTCACCTCGGCCTGTACGGTACCTACATAGTCGCGCACCTGATCAACGGGGCGCACTGCCACATTAGCCACCTTCACGGCAGGCTTCACTTCTTCGGTTTCGACGGCAGTCTGTGTTGTCTGACTCTTGCCGCCACAAGCAGCCAACAATACGGTCAGGGCCATGGCTGCCAACGAGAATGCTTTTCTTTTCATCTTATATATAAGTTTTATTTGTTTTTTATTTCTTGGGAGTTAAGGAATTCTGATTGCTATAACCTGCTACAGGAAATTTTCACACCTGTGAAAAAACTTTATCGCACCTGTGAAAATAATTTTTCACGCCTATGAAAATATTTTTTCACTTCGATGAAAATTCTTGCAAAAGCCTAATAGCCGCGTCCGCAATAAAACCCTTTTCGTAATTACTCTCTTACATATTCCTTTCCCTGCAGCTTATCCAAGTCGGCCTTGGCGCTCAGATAATCGAAAATCGACTGTGCATAGGTGAGCTGTGCCTGTGTGAGTGCCACCTCGGCGCTGTTGAGCTCGAGGATGGTGCCGCGGCCCACTTCGTAGAGTTTCTCTGCGATGGCGCGTCCCTTCTCGGCCTGTGTGATGGCCTCCTTGTTGCTCGATACCTGCTCGGCGCTGGCCGCCATGCTATTGAGGTAGCTCTGCTGCTGCATGGCAAGCTGGCGTGCGGTATAGTCGCGGTTCTGCATCAGCTGGCTGATTTGTATGTTCGTCTTCTTCACGTTCGAGAAGTTGCTGTACTTGAACAAGGGGATGCTCACGCTCAGGGCCAAGTTGCTGTATGGGTTCCAGTTGTACTCCTTGAACTTGAAGTCGTTGGCCATGCAGGTGTACATGTAGTTGAATTGCAGGGCTACTATCGGGGCAAAGTTTTGCTTGTTGAGCGAGAGGGTCTGCTGCAACATCTTCACGTTCATGTCCATCTGCTTCAATGCGCTGTTCTCCTTGAGCGAATTGGTGTCGGCGGTGAGGATGCCTGCGTACACATTCTCTTCATAGTCCTTGAGGCTGCCGATGAGCTCAAATTCCGTCTCAGGCTCGATGTTCATCAGCACCAGCAATTGAAGCTTCGACAGCTCTACGGCATTGCGTGCCGAGATGACCGAAGGCTTCAGATTGCGCATCTGTACCTCGGCGCTGATCTTATCGAACTCGCTCACGCGGCCTTGCTCAAACTTGGCGTTGACGATGCGGAAGTTCTCCTCGCTCTGCGCGAAGCTCTTCTCCAGCACGGCATAGCTGTCTTGTGCCAGCAGTGTCTGATAGAAGGCCTTGGTCACTTGGTTCACCAGGTCCTGCTTCGATGAGCGTGCCTGCTCTACGGCCAGTGCCACATCGGTCTTGGTCAGCTTCATGCTCTTGTAGAGCGTAGGAGCAAATATGGGGAGGCTTACTGAGAGACCGCCATTGTACGAGTTCTCAATACCCACCTGAAACTCCATACCGTTCATCACCATCGTCTGCTTCTTGATAGTGCGGGTATACGAGCCAGCCAGCGATGCCTCGGGAAGCAATCCCAGCACCGTCTCCTTATTGGAGATTTTCTTCAACTGAACAGTTTGTTCCGCCACCTGGATTGTAGGGTTGTCGCTCAGGGCAATCTCTATTGCCTGCTCAAGCGTCAGCGCCAACTTCTCCTGTGCCATGGCACCCAAAGCGCACAGGCAGAGGATAGCCATCATTATCGGCCGTTTGCCGACAGTACACATCTTTTTCATTTCTTTGTTTTTTCGCTTAAAAAACTATTACTATTTCCATTGTTTTATTATCTCCAATCCCTTATCGGTAGCCAATCCGCGCAACATCACCAGCACTATTGAGTCGTATATTACCTTGGCCGGGTACTTGCGCACTTCAGGGTTGATGAGCAGTTTGTCTATCTGAAAGCCATCCTGCCGGAGGAAGACCTCGTAGTTCACGTCGTCTCTCAGTAGTCCCTGCTCTACACCCATTTGCAGCCATTTCTTGGTGCAATCCGCATGGCGGGTGTGTACCTCCTCGAAATAGGCTTGCACCTTGGGGTAACGTATCAACTCAATGAAGAATAAAGGATTTACTTTACTGCAATGTTCGATTACTCGCTTGTAAAGCATGAATATCTGTTCCAGCACATTGGCCGAGCTACAGATAATCTCCTTGACATTATGGTGGAAGCCCATGGAGATTACTTTCACCACCTCAAGCAGCAGCTCCTCCTTATCGGCAAATAGTTCATAAAGGGTCTTCTTGGATACGGAAAGCTCGCGTGCTACATCGTCCATGCGCACCTGCTTCACGCCTTGCGCCTTAAACAGGCGGGAGGCTGTCGTCACGATGCGTTCGCGCAAGTCTGTCTTTTCAACACTTTTTTCCATAGCCATGCTCTAAATCGGGTGCAAAGGTAGAGGAAACTTTTGTAATTGCAAAAAGTTTCCCCGTAATATAACACTATTTAATGCTGTATGAAGGATTATTTACAATTTACAACACTTGGGATGTATTATTTGAACAATTATTGTAGCAGATAAGAAAAAATACATATCTTTGTTTCTCATTAACAGTAAAGCGAATACTAATATAAAAAACACAGGTTATGAATCGAAAATTCATCTATTTCATTTGTCTTGTTTCTGCCATGGGTGGCCTGCTCTTTGGCTACGATTGGGTGGTGATAGGCGGTGCCAAGCCCTTCTACGAACTCTTCTTTGGCATATCAGACTCGCCCCTCATGCAGGGCGTGGCCATGACTACCGCTCTTATCGGTTGCCTCGTGGGTGCTATGATTGCTGGTGCTATGGCCGACAAGTATGGCCGCAAACCCTTGCTCATCATTTCGGCCGTGCTCTTCACTGTGTCTGCCGTTGCTACGGGAGTATTTGATGATTTCACGCTATTCAATATCGCCCGTTTCGTAGGTGGCATAGGCATCGGTATCGCTTCGGCCCTGTCGCCTATGTATATTGCCGAGATTTCGCCCAGTGCTATCCGTGGCAAGCTCGTGTCGCTCAATCAGATGACTATCGTGCTCGGTATCCTCGGAGCACAGATTGCCAATTGGCTCATAGCAGAGGATGTGCCTTCAAGCTTTGGTAGCACCGAGATTCTATCTTCGTGGAACGGACAGATGGGTTGGCGTTGGATGTTCTGGGCCGAAGCTGTGCCAGCATCACTCTTCCTGGTGCTTGCCTTCTTTATCCCCGAGAGTCCGCGTTGGCAGGTGCTTCGTGGCTATCAGTCGCAAGCTCAGGCTACGCTTACCCATATTGGTGGTGAGGAGTATGCCCGTACCGAGATGGATTCCATACGCCAGTCGGTCAATGCCGATGCTTTGGCCGAGAAGGCTGGCCTCAAGACCCTCTTCTCGCGCAAGTATGCCACTGTGCTCACCTTGGGTATCATCATCGCCGTGTTTCAGCAGTGGTGTGGCACCAATGTCATATTCAATTATGCTCAAGAGATTTTCTCAGCTGCAGGCTATAGCGTAGGCGATGTGTTGTTCAATATTGTCGTAACAGGTGTGGCCAATGTAATCTTTACTATCGTAGCTCTCTTTACTATCGACCGCTGGGGACGTCGCTCGCTCATGCTCTTTGGTGCAGGTAGTCTCTCGGTCATCTACCTCATTTTGGGAACGTGCTATCATTTCCACGTTACAGGTTTCGGTATGGTCATACTCGTTGTGTTGGCTATATCTGCTTATGCCATGACCTTGGGACCTGTCACCTGGGTGCTGTTGGCCGAGATTTTCCCCAACCGCGTGCGTGGTATAGCCATGGCGACATGTACCTTTGCCCTGTGGATGGGCAGCTGCACGCTCACCTTCTTCTTCCCCCCGATGAATGCAGCGCTGGGCAGTAGCGGCTCCTTCTGGATTTATAGCGCCATCTGCTGTGCAGGCTTCCTGTACTTCCTGCACCGCTGCCCCGAGACCAAGGGCAAGAGCCTCGAAGAGCTGGAAAAGCAGTTAGTGAAATGATCAGTAATCTATGATACTTAGGGGGCATAGAGTTTCCTAGGAGCTCCTAGGATTGCCTAGGACCCCCTATAAAAAACAAAACACAATGGTAAAAGCATGGAGAGAGCAGGTGACCATCCCCACCTACGAGGTGGGTGCGCCTGAGAAGAACCCCATATTCCTTGAGAACCGCGTGTATCAAGGCAGTAGCGGTGTGGTATATCCCTATCCCGTCATCGAACGCATCAGCGACGAGCGTGTCGACAAGGAGTACAACGCCATCTATATCGAGAACGAGTACCTCAAGGTGATGATCCTGCCCGAGCTGGGCGGTCGTGTGCAGATGGCCTACGACAAGGTCAAGCAGCGCCATTTCGTATACTACAACCACGTCATCAAGCCCGCCCTCGTCGGTTTGGCGGGGCCGTGGATCTCGGGCGGCATCGAGTTCAACTGGCCCCAACACCATCGCCCCTCCACCTATATGCCCGTCGATGCCACCATCGAGGAGCACCCCGACGGCAGCGTCACCGTGTGGGTCAACGAGATGGAGCGCATGTTCCACCAGAAGGGTATGGCAGGCTTCACCCTGCGCCCCGGCTGCGCTTACCTCGAGATACAGGGTCGTCTGAGCAACCGATCACCCCTGCCGCAGACCTTCCTCTGGTGGGCCAACCCCGCCGTTGAGGTGGGCGACCACTACCAGAGCGTGTTTCCGCCCGATGTGAATGCCGTCTTCGACCATGGCAAGCGTGCCGTGAGCTCATTCCCCATCGCCACGGGCACCTATTATAAGATGGACTACTCGGCTGGTGTCGACATCTCCAACTACAAGAATATCCCCGTGCCTACCTCCTATATGGCCGTCAACTCCAAGTACGATTTTGAGGGAGGCTACGAGAACGATACCCAGGGCGGCATGCTCCATGTGGCCAGCCATCACTTCAGTCCCGGCAAGAAACAGTGGACCTGGGGCAATGGCGACTTTGGCCGCGCGTGGGACCGCTGCCTCACCGACGATGACTATGAGGGCGCACCCGGTGTGTTCCGCCCCTACATAGAACTCATGGCAGGCGTCTACACCGAGAACCAGCCCGACTTCACTTGGCTCATGCCCTACGAGGAGAAGCAGTTTGTGCAGTACTTCATGCCCTACCGCGAACTGGGCATCGTGAAGCAGGCCAGCAAGGACCTGATGATGAACATTGAAAATGCCGACGGCGGGAAGGTACATCTGAAAATAGCCGCGACGTCTCGGCAAAAGGTACGCGTCACCTTGTCGCTTCCCCCTGTGGAGGTCTATTTTGACAAGCAGATGACACTCTCGCCAGAGGCCCTTCTTGATGAGATTATTCACGTGGATGGTTGCGACATTAAGGCCCTATATCTGACCGTCCGTGATGCTGACACCGGCAAGGTGCTGCTCACTTGGCAAGCCGAGCCCGACGACATACGCCCCATCCCCGATGCAGCCGAGCCCGCTCTGCGCCCCGAGGACATCAAGACCATCGACCAACTCTACCTCACTGGTCTGCACCTCGAGCAGTACCGCCACGCCACGTGGTCAGCTCTCGACTACTACGAGGAGGCTCTGCGTCGTGATCCAATGGACTACCGATGCAACAATCAGGTAGGTCTGTGGTACCTGCGTCGTGGTCGCTTCGACAAGGCCGAACCCTACCTGCGCACTGCTGTCAAGGTGCTGCAGCGTCGCAACCCCAATCCCTACGACGGAGAGCCCATCTACAACCTCGCCCTCTGCCTCAAGTATCAGTTCCGTCCCTACGAAGCACACGAACTCTTCTGGAAGGCTACGTGGAACAAGGCTTGGGCCGATGCCGCCTACTTTGAGGCCGCTTGCATTAGCACTGGCATGCGTGACTTCGACAATGCCCTCGACGAGGTCAACCGTTGCCTCATCCACAACACCCACAACCATAAGGCACGCGCCCTGAAGGCTTCCATCTTGCGTAAGCTGGGCAAGAGCGATGAGGCCCTTGCGTGGATACACGAGTCCTACACTATAGACCTCTTCAACTACGGCTGCATGTTTGAGGAATACCTCATCACCGGTAGCGAAGAACCCCTACAACGCCTCATCACCCTCATGCATGGCGAGGTGTGCAACTACCACGAGCTTGCTCTCGACTATGCCCAAGCGCGCCTCTTCGATGAGGCCGTGCAGGTGCTCACCATCCCCGCCGTAGCCGAGCAGTTGGCCCAGGCATCACCCCTCACTTCCTACTACCTCGGCTACTTCATGCAGGGGCAGGGACTCATCGATGAGGCCAATGCCCACTTTGCCCGTGCCGAGCATACCGACCCACGCTGCTGCTTCCCCAACCGCCTCGAAGATGTGCAGGTGCTCACCATCGCCAAGCGCTGCCCTCCTCAGGGTGCCCGCGCACCCTATTTCCTCGGATGCCTCTACTACGACAAGCGCCAGTACCACCTTGCCAAGGAAAACTGGGAACTCTCGGCCCAGCGCGATGCCGAGTTCCCCACCGTATGGCGCAACCTCGCCCTATACTATTATAATAAGGAGCACAACCGCGATCTCGCCCTCGAATATATGGAGCGTGCCTTCCGCCTCGACCCCACCGACAGCCGCATCCTCATGGAGCTCGATCAACTCTACAAGGTCACCGGTCGCCCCCACGCCGAGCGCCTCGCCCACTTGGAGC
>CANBEE010000029.1 GCA_947367415.1 uncultured Bacteroidales bacterium | reverse complement strand
CTGGGCCGTAACAAGACCCTCAGGATGATATTCTTCAACTCATCGCTCCGTACCCGACTGAGCACACAGAAGGCTGCTATGAACCTGGGCATGAACGTCATCGTGCTCGACGTGAACCAAGGCGCATGGAAGCTCGAGACCGAGCGCGGCGTCATCATGGACGGCGACAAGGCCGAACACCTCCTCGAGGCTATCCCCGTGATGGGTTCCTACTGCGACATCATCGGCGTACGCTCTTTTGCCGGGCTCACCAACAAGGCCGAGGACTACGAGGAGCGCATCATCGAGCAGTTCATACGCTACTCGGGCCGCCCCGTATTCAGCATGGAGGCTGCCACACGCCATCCCTTGCAGAGCTTTGCCGACCTCATCACCATCGAGGAGCACAAACGCGCCGAGCGCCCCAAGGTCGTGCTCACCTGGGCACCCCACCCCAAGGCATTGCCACAAGCCGTACCTAACTCATTTGCCGAGTGGATGAACGCTACCGACTACGACTTCGTCATCGCCAACCCCGAGGGCTACGACCTCGCTCCCAAGTTTGTGGGCAAGGCCAAGGTCACGCACGACCAGGACGAGGCGCTGCGCGGAGCCGACTTCGTGTATGCCAAGAACTGGAGTGCCTACGCCGACCCCAACTACGGCAAGGTGCTCTCTGCCGATCGCTCATGGACCATCAGCACCGAGAAAATGGCACTCACCAACAATGCCTTCTTCATGCACTGCCTGCCCGTGCGCCGCAATATGATTGTCACCGACGACGTCATCGAAGCACCCTCCAGCCTCGTTATCCCCGAAGCGGCCAACCGTGAGATTTCAGCAACAGTGGTGCTGAAACGACTGCTTGAAGGGTTGAATAGATGAAAGTTGAAAGATGAAAGTTATCCTGTTCGGATGATAAACTCCTTATTTCACTGACAATTCTCAATTTTGGTTTGCCAAGAACATTTTCAATTCTCAATTTTCAATTTGAGTATGATTCAAGTAGTTAAGATCGGCGGTAACGTCATTGATGATGCAGCCGCACTGGAACGATTCCTCACCAAGTTTGCTGCCCTTGAAGGCCCCAAGATGCTCATCCACGGCGGAGGCAAACTAGCCACACGCCTGAGCGCCCAACTGGGCATAGAGACACAGATGATTGATGGACGCCGCGTCACCGACCGCGACACACTCGATGTGGTCACCATGGTATATGCAGGCCTCGTGAACAAACAGATAGTGGCACGCCTCGGTGCCCTTGGCTGCAAGGCCATAGGTCTCTCGGGAGCCGATGCCAACGTCATCCCTGCCGTGCGCCGCGCCCCCAAGCCCATCGACTATGGCTATGTGGGCGATATCGTTACCGAGCGCATGAACGTACCCTTCCTCGCCTCGCTCGTGGAGCAGGGCATCGTACCCGTCTTCTGCGCCATCACCCACGACGAGCAAGGTTCGCTACTCAACAGCAATGCCGACAGCGTAGCCTCGGCCGCAGCCGTGGCTGCCTCGAAGATACAGCCTACGAACCTCATCTTCTGTCTTGAGAAGAACGGCGTACTCACCGATGTGAACGACGACCTCAGCGTCATCCCCACCATCACACGCGAGAGCTTTGCCACCCTGCGTGCCGACGGCACCGTCAACAAGGGCATGCTGCCCAAAATTGAAGGAGCCTTCCGCGCCATTGACGGCGGTGTCCACTGCGTGGTCATCAAGCATGCCGACAACCTCGACAACAGCCTGGAAACAAAGATTGTTAACGGCTAGTATTATTACATTCCAAAGTGAGAATCCGGCATCATTGCGCTTAAACTTACATTGTTTTCGCAAAATCGGATTTTTTCACTAATTTTGTAAGCTCTAATAATATAAATAGAAATGGCTTGTATACTACATATAGAAACTTCTACGGATGTGTGCTCTGTGGCACTAAGCGAAGATGGGGCGGTGCTGTTCTCCAAGGAGGACTTTGACGGTCCTCAACATGCCGTGACATTGGGAGTATTCATAGACGAGCTGCTCTCCATGGCCGACAGCCATGCCAAGCCCATCGATGCCGTAGCAGTAAGTTGCGGACCCGGTTCGTACACAGGATTGCGCATAGGAGCCTCGATGGCCAAAGGCATCTGTTATGGACGCAACATACCGCTGATTGCCTTGCCTACACTCAAGGTAATGAGCGTGCCTGTATTGCTGATGGACGAGCTACCCGAGGACGCTTTGCTGTGTCCCATGATTGACGCACGCCGCATGGAGGTATATGCAGCAATCTACGACCGTGCACTAAACCCCGTAAAGGAGGTGAGTGCCGATATCATCACAGGCGACAGCTATGCCGAGTATCTAGAGGAACATCCTGTATACTTCTTCGGCAATGGAGCAGCCAAGTGCAAGGAGGTTATCACCCACAAGAACGCACGGTTCATCGACGGCATACAGCCATTGGCCAAATGGATGTTCCCACTTGCCGACAGGCAGTTCCTTGACGGCACATTCCAAGATGTTGCCTACTTCGAGCCTTTCTATCTGAAAGAGTTCGTGGCTACAGTAGCGAAGAACAAAGTGTTTTAGAAAACCATTATTATTGTCAATGAAATACAATACACAGGAGAAAAGACTGCCGATGCCCGAATATGGGCGTGCAGTGCAGAAAATGGTAGACCATGCAGTAAGCATTGAGGACCGTGATGAGCGCCAGCGATGTGCCAATACCATTGTGGCAGTAATGGGCAACATGTATCCTCAACTGAGAGATATGCCCGACTTCAAGCATAAGCTATGGGACCATCTGGCAGTGATGGCCGACTTCAAGCTCGACATTGATTACCCCTACGAGGTAGCCAGCCCCGAAACGCTGCACACCACCCCACAACGTATCGAATATCCCAAAGGAAACATACGCTACCGCCACTACGGACGCTGCGTAGAAGAAATGATGAAAAAAGCTTGCGCCATGCCCGACGGTGAAGAACGCGACCAGCTGCTACGACTCATCGCTGCCCAAATGAAAAAGGAGTATATCCTATGGAACAAGGATAGTGTAGAGGACGAAAAAATCGTAGAAGACATCAAGGAGTACTCCGACGGCAGCATCAGCCTCGATGCCGAACAGCTCAACCTGGGAGTATACCGTGCCCCGGTACAGCAGCAAAACAAGAGCCAAAAGGGTAAAAACAACCGCAAGAACAAGAAGAAACACTAATAGATACAGTTTAGAGTTTAAGGTTTAGAGTTTAAGGTTCAAGGGACTCCGCGATATACCCCTTAACCCATCACCCATAATTCCTATTTACTATGGCCTCATTCATCATCGAAGGCGGACACCGCTTGCAAGGAGAGATTACTCCACAAGGCGCCAAGAACGAAGTTCTTCAAATCCTGTGTGCCACACTGCTCACTCAGGAGACGGTGACAGTAAACAACGTGCCCGACATATTGGACGTAAACAACCTGATAACCATGATGCAATCGATGGGTGTATCTGTCGACCGCCTCGGCGAGGGTCGTTTCAGTTTCACAGCCAAGGACATCGACGAAGCCTACCTGCAAAGCGACGAGTTTCTGAAGCTCTGCTCCAGCCTCCGCGGTTCGGTAATGCTTATGGGTCCCCTGCTTGCCCGCTTTGGCCGCGCACTCATCAGTAAGCCCGGCGGTGACAAAATCGGGCGTCGCAGACTCGACACCCACTTCTTGGGACTGATAAAGTTGGGAGCATCCTTCTCATATAACGAAGACCGGGGTATCTACGAGTTGGCAGCCGAGCACCTCAAAGGCACCTATATGCTGCTCGACGAGGCTTCGGTGACGGGTACGGCCAATATCATCATGGCCGCCGTGTTGGCCGAAGGCACCACCACCATATACAATGCAGCCTGTGAACCCTACATACAGCAACTCTGCCGCATGCTGTGCCGCATGGGTGCCAAGATTGAGGGAATCGCCAGCAACCGTTTGGTAATAACAGGTGTCGACTCATTGGGTGGATGCGAGCACACGGTGCTGCCCGATATGATTGAAGTAGGTAGCTTCATCGGCATGGCCGCCATGACCCGCAGTGAGCTCACCATCCGCAATGTGTCATTGGAAAACCTCGGTGTCATCCCCGACAGTTTCCGTCGCCTCGGCATCCTCATCGAGGAGCGTGGTGATAATCTCTACATCCCCCGCCAAGAACACTATCAGATAGAATCGTTCATCGACGGCTCCATCATGACCATTGCCGATGCGCCGTGGCCAGGCCTCACTCCCGACCTGCTGAGCGTGCTGCTTGTCACCGCCATCCAGGCAAAGGGCAGCGTACTCATCCATCAGAAGATGTTCGAAAGCCGCCTGTTCTTTGTGGACAAGCTCATCGAGATGGGAGCACAGATTATTCTTTGCGACCCACACCGTGCCGTGGTCAATGGCCACGACCATGCCATCAGCCTGCGTAGCCGCACCATGACCTCGCCTGACATCCGTGCCGGCATCGCCCTGCTCATCGCTGCCATGAGCGCCGAAGGCACCAGTCGCATCGACCGCATCGACCAAATTGACCGCGGATACCAAAATATTGACGAGCGCCTCAACCGACTCGGTGCCCGTATAACCCGTGTAGAGCTATGATACGTCCCGAAGAGGTATACTGCATAGGAAAGTTCACCCGTACCCACGGCGTACAGGGAGAGATGGCATTGTCGTTCACTGATGATGTATTCGACCGTGTCGACTGCCCCTACCTCGTGTGCGACATGGATGGCATCCTGGTGCCCTTCTTTATAGAGGAGTACCGCTTCAAGAGCAACAGCGTAGCACTCATCAAGTTCGAGCGTATCGACACTTCTGAAGATGCAGCCATCTTCACCAATAAGGAGGTCTACTTTCCCAAGTCCTATGCCGAGCAGTCCGAGGACGGAGAGTACAGCTGGCAATACTTCATCGACTTCACCGCCGCAGATGTCAACCACGGACACTTGGGTACCTTGGTTGCGGTTGACGAGAGTACCATCAACACACTCTTCATCGTCGAACGCCCCAATGGAGAAGAGCTCCTCATCCCCGCTCAAGAGGACTTCATCGAAGAACTCGACCACGACAAACGTATAATAAAGTTTAATTTACCTGACGGTTTGTTAGAATAATCAGTCCGAATAGGCTTCATACCACTTTTTTTCGTAATTTTGCTGCTTATGAGTAGAAAGAAGAAAAATACAGAGGGCTTTGGGTATCAGTTTTTCCGCCGCTACGACGTGATATTTACCCAACGTAGGGGACGTGATGTGGAGCATCGTGTTTCCACTTCACAGTTTATCAACACGCTGTACATCATAGCCTTTGTGGTTGTAGTTGCCACAGCCACCACCCTACTGCTTTTCTACTCTCCTTTGCGCTCACTCGTCCCTGGCTACGTAAGTCCGCAGACACGGGAGCTCATGATAGGAGCCTCGCTACGCCTCGACTCCCTAAACGAAGCCGTACAGCGCCATCAGCTCTATGTGATGAACATTCAAGACATCCTGCGAGGCAACGTAAGCATCGACTCAGTCAGCACCATCGACTCACTCACCATTCTACGCAGTGCCGACCTCATGGAACGCACCGAACGCGAGAGTGAGTTCATCCACGAATATGAGCAGAATGAGAAGTACAATCTGACCTCTCAGAGTCTCCACAAGAGCGACATGGATGGTCTCCACTTCACGACACCGCTGCGCGGTCTGCTCGTACGTTCGTTCAATCCTGCCGACCTCCACTTTGGCGTAGATATAGCCCTTGCCACCACCAGCCAGAACGTATGTTCCGTGCTCGATGGCACCATACTGATGAGCGGATACACCGCCACCGACGGCTATGTCATAGTAGTGCAGCACGTAGGCAATCTGGTAACCACATACAAGCACCTCACCGCTATCCTCAAGCGTGAAGGTAATAAGGTGAAAGCCGGCGAGGCTATAGGAATCATTGAAAAAAAGGGGAACAAACAGGCCGACACCTACCTGCACTTTGAGCTATGGCACAAGGGTACGGCCCTCAACCCGACACAATATATATCATTCTAAGCGACACTTATGAACAAGACATCTCTACATGAACAGACCGCACGCAAGCGTCAGATAGCCATTCTAGGTTCCACAGGTTCGATAGGAACACAGGCACTTCAGGTCATCGAGGAGCATAGCGACTTGTACGAAGCATACGCACTGACAGCCAACAACAATGTTGAGCTGCTTATAGAACAGGCACGCCGCCACCAACCCGACGTGGTGGTCATCGCCAATGAGGCCCACTACACCACGCTGCGCGATGCGCTTGCCGACCTTCCCATCAAGGTATATGCCGGCAGCGATGCACTGAACGAGGTAGTCGAGGCCGAACCAATCGATATGGTATTAGCCTCAATGGTTGGATACGCAGGCTTGCGTCCCACAATGAATGCTATTCGCGCTGGCAAGGCCATCGCTCTGGCCAATAAGGAGACGCTCGTGGTAGCCGGTGAACTCGTCACTCAACTGGCCTTAGAGCACCGAGTACCCATCCTCCCCGTCGACTCTGAGCACTCGGCTATCTTCCAATGCTTGGCAGGCGAAGCACACAACCCGATAGAGAAGCTGTTGCTCACCGCATCGGGAGGTCCGTTTCGCACATGGAGCATGGAGCAGCTGCAACATGCTACCCGTGAGCAGGCACTGAAGCATCCCAACTGGGATATGGGTGCCAAAATTACCATCGACTCAGCGTCAATGATGAACAAGGGTTTCGAGGTCATCGAGGCCAAGTGGCTCTTCGATGTCACCCCAGAGCAGATTGAAGTGGTGGTACATCCACAGTCGGTGATACACTCCATGGTGCAATTTGCCGACGGCTCGGTGAAGGCACAGCTCGGCACACCCGACATGCGCCTCCCCATCCAGTACGCATTCAGCTACCCGCAGCGCCTGTCGCTCAGCAGCCAGCGTCTCGACTTCTCCACCCTCTCATCGCTCACCTTCGAGCAGCCCGACCCCGTGCGTTTCCGCAACCTCGCCCTCTCGTTCAAGGCATTGGAGCGTGGTGGCAATATGCCCTGCATCCTCAATGCAGCCAACGAAGTGTGCGTAGCTGCCTTTCTCAAAGAACGTATCGGATTCCTGCAGATGAGCGACGTGATAGAGCAGACGATGCAGCGCACCAGCTTCATCACATCACCCACCTACGACGACTACGTGGCTACTGATGCCGCAGCACGCCGCATAGCAGAAGAACTCATAACTCATAACTCATAATTCTTAACTTACAACTTAAAAACAATGTCTGTTTTTCTAATAAAACTCATTCAAGTAATCCTCTCACTCACCATTCTTGTGGTCATCCACGAGTTGGGACACTTTATTTTTGCACGCCTCTTCGGTGTGCGCGTCGAGCGCTTCTCGCTCTTTTTCGGCAAACCCATCCTCCGCTACAAGCCCAAGCGCAGCGAAACGGAATATGTAGTAGGTTGGCTCCCCTTCGGCGGATACGTAGAGCTGTCTGGCATGATTGACGAGAGCCTCAACCTGGAGCAGATGAAGCAACCCGAACAACCTTGGGAGTTCCGCACCAAGCCAGCATGGCAGCGCCTTCTCATTATGGTGGGCGGTGTATGTTTCAACCTCATCCTTGCCTGCTTCATCTACGCCATGGTGCTCTTCACTTGGGGCGATGCCTATACTCCGCTCAACAACAGCAAGTATGGCATGGAGTTCAATGAGCGTGCCGAGGCCATCGGCTTCCGTGATGGCGATGTTTTGGTACGCACCGACAAAACAGCCTTTGAGCGCTACAATGGCGACATGCTACGCGCCATAGCCAATGCAGATGAGGTCATCATACTTCGCGATGGCAGCGAAACCATCATTAGTATGCCCGAGGACTTCGGTCTCTTCGACCTCCAAAAGGACGCACAACCTTTCATTGCCTTCTACATGCCCATGACCATCGATAGTGTAGTAGCCGGACAGGGTGCTGCACGTGCAGGTCTTCTCGCAGGCGACCACATCGTAAGCGTCAATGGTAAGCCCACCGAAACCTGGACCACCTTCAACACAGCACTCACCCAACTGAAGCAGCAAGAAGAAGAGGGCGAAATTGTCAACCACGACATCAGCATCGTATATAACCGTGCAGGTGTGCTCGACACCGTCACCGTCGCCACCGACGAGAACTTCAAGGTAGGTGTCAGCGTTGCCTATCCCTATACACCCGCCATCAAGGAATACGGGTTCTTCGCCTCTATTCCTGCCGGCATTGCCTATGGTTGGAACACGTTGAAGGGCTATGTCAGCGACTTCAAGTATATCTTCACGAAGGAGGGTGCCACCTCGCTCGGCGGCTTCGGCACTATAGGTAGCCTCTTCCCTGCACAGTGGAACTGGTATAGTTTCTGGATGATGACAGCCTTCATCTCCATCATCCTCGCCTTCATGAACATCCTCCCTATCCCAGCCCTCGATGGAGGTCACCTTATGTTCTTGCTCTTCGAAATGATTACTGGTCGCAAGCCCAGCGACAAGTTCATGGAGTATGCGCAGTACACCGGCATGATTATCCTCTTCGGTCTGATGATATACGCAAATTTCAACGACATCATTCGCTTCTTCTTCTGATAAGAGCAACGAAACACACATAAAGCCTAGTCTGGCTGCATTTCATGAATCAAATCTCCCATAACAGATTCTTCAGTCTGCTATGGGTGATTTCTCTATATAGCATCACTTCATCCTCAGCCTATTCATCGGAGATGAAGCCATAAATTCTTATAGCCAACAAAACAGGTTTGCTAGCATGAGCATTATGCTCATAGGAATACGCAGCATTAAGGTTCCACAGCTGTATAGACGAAAGTGTGGGCTACGAAGCGTTGCTCGATGAGGCCGAAACGGATGAATTGGGCAAGCAGGCGTACGGCACGGTGGCGAGGGAGGCGACCAAGGCGGGTGAAGCGATTGAGTGTGAGAGGCTCGGGAGCCTCGGTGAGGATCTGCAGCAAGGCTTGCTCGCGTGGAGTGAAGGGGAGTAGGGTGCCGACTTCATCGGTAGCTTCACGCCAGAGAGCCATCTGTACGGGTGTAGCCACGATGTTCTCATCGGCTATACGGACGAAGGCACAGAGCTTGCCGTCATCGAGCCGAGCACATACGGGTGGACGTTCCACGGCGTCGACCTCAGCAATGACAACGTTATGCCCCTCTTCACGGTGAATGCTCATGCGACACTCTACAGGTGGAATACAATAGAGCGAGGCAGCAGCCTCGACCATATAAATTTCCTCATCGCTACGTACACCAGCTATCTTACCATTGTCTTTCACGCCAATGAGCAGACGACCTCCGTCGGTATTGGCAAAGGCCGAGAGGGTGCGCGCAATCTTGCGTGCATCGGAGATTTCATACTTGAAATCCTGCTGCTGGTGTTCGCCTTCGGCGATAAGATGGTGAAGCACTTTGTTTAGTTGACAGTTAAAAGATGAAAGGTGATGGTTTTGAGTTCTGATTTGACCGTTTGGAAATGAAAGCAGTCAGCCGGATGGAGAATACTTTCCACTTTCATCTTTCAACTGTCCACTTTACTCAGTCCCATCTCACGAGCCTTCTTCATCATGTATTCGTAGGCAGCATCGTGCTCGTTGGGAATGATACCGTCGAGGATAGCGTCCTTGATGCTGCTTTTGAGTGCTCCCACTTCAGCACAGGGGGTGAGGCCGAAGGTACGCATGATCTCGTCGCCATCAACAGGGGGCTGGAAGTTACGTATTCGGTCACGTTCCTCGAGATCCTTGAGCTTGACGCGCACGAGACGGAAGTTATCAAGGAAACGCTGCTTACGCAGTTCGTTCTTCGAGGTGATGTCGGCCTCGCACAGGAGCATCAGGTCGTCGATGTCGTCGCCCGCCTCAAAGAGCAGACGGCGCACTGCGCTGTCGGTCACCTCCTCATCGGCAATGACGATGGGACGCATGTGGAGTCCCACGAGTTTCTGCACATACTTCATCTTCTCGTTCATCGGCAGCTTCATGTTGCGGAAGATGTTGGGTATCATCTTCTCTCCGATGAAGTTGTGGTTGTGAAAGGTCCATCCCAAGCGTGGGTCCCAGCGCTTGGTGCGCGGCTTGCCGATGTCGTGGAGCAATGCAGCCCAACGCAGCCACAAGTTGTCGGTGTGACTAGCTATGTTGTCGAGCACTTCGAGTGTATGGTAGAAGTTATCCTTATGGGCTCGCCCGTTCATGATTTCCACGCCCTGCAATGCTGCCAGTTCGGGGAAGATGAGGGGAAGGAGCCCACTGCGGTCAAGTTCCACAAATCCCTTGGATGGGACAGGCGAAGCAATAATTTTGTTAAGCTCATCAATGATGCGCTCCTTGGAGATAATCTTGATGCGCTCGGCATTGCGTGTGAGCGATTCGAAGGTTTCCTCCTCAATATAGAAGTTGAGCTGCGTGGCAAAACGTATGCAGCGCATCATGCGCAGGGGGTCATCGCTGAAGGTGACATCGGGGTCGAGCGGCGTGCAAATGAGGCGGTCCTCCATATCGAGAAGTCCGTTAAAGGGGTCGGTAAGCTGACCGAAGCGCTCTGCATTAAGGCATACGGCGAGCGCATTGATGGTGAAGTCGCGGCGGTTCTGGTCGTCCTCCAGGGTGCCGTCCTCCACGATGGGCTTACGCGAGTCGTGGGTGTAGGATTCCTTGCGAGCCCCCACGAACTCTACCTCCATGTCGCGCCACTTGAGCTGTGCAGTGCCAAAATTGCGGAAGATGCTCACATGAGCACCCCGGCCAAGCTTCTTGCGCAGCGCTTCAGCCATGGCGATACCGCTACCTACGACCACCACATCAATATCCTTGGAGGGACGCTCCAGATAGAGGTCGCGCACATAGCCGCCTACTACGTAGCATTCAAGGCCCAACTCATCGGCAGTAGTGCCAATAAGGTGAAACAGCTTCGTGTCGAACATCGCTTTCAGCTCTTCGGGAGATATATGTTTCATAGAAATAAGCTATATAATTGGCTACGGTTTGCACCAAGCCACTTTTCATGTTCACAAAAACCTTGCGAAATTACTCAAAAAAAACTGTTTTTCTTCGTTTCTTGCCAAAGCTTTTCACTTTTTCGGCGATATTGCTATTAAATATGGAATAATAACACTACTTTTACACCACAAACAGGTAAAATATATCCATACACGACATGAGAAAGAGAAACATCATTCTTACCACTGCAATACTACTCATAGCAGGATGTGGCAACAAGGAGCAGCAAGAGGCTCAAGCATTGCTGCAGCGCGCCACACAAGCATACCAGCACCAAGAATACAGCAAGGCCAAGCTACAGCTCGACAGCATCAGAGAGCTATATCCCAAGGAGTTTGATACAAGGAAACAGGCCATATGCCTACACCAACGCATCGAGCTGGACGAGACACGCATAGGACTGCACTACATCGACAGCAGCCTCACTGCCGTGAGAGCAAACATAGAGCCACTCACCCAAGGGCTGAAACTCGACAAAGACCCGCGCTACGAGGACATAGGTCACTACTATGCCCCACGCCACAGCACGGAGAAGAATGTAGGTCGCAGCTACATGCGCCCGCAGACCAGCGAGGAGGGCACATCGTCGCTCATCGTCTTCCACCATGGCAAGCCCATTGAAGCACACACCCTGCGCATCAGCACCAACGACGACAGCTACGTAGAGTTGAAGGCTTCGGAGCCAGCATATGCCACAAGCAATGCAATGGGACGTACCGAGCGAGTAGACTTCCCCACCGAGGGGCTGGACAATGCGGCCAACTTCCTTGCCAGCCTGAACGGCAAATCTGTCAAGGTCACTCTCATAGGAAATAAGGGTAAGGCTGCCCTACCCCTCAGCATAGCCGACAGCGAGGTCCTCGTGCAGGTAAGCCGATTGGGTTCAGTCATACGTACCGTCAAACAGCTTGAGAAGCAGCAGGACGAGCTGAAGCGTCAGATAGAGTTCATCAGCTGCCGTATGAGCAATGACTCCGTCAAGTGAATGCCTTAGGGCATAGGAGCAAGACATGATGCTATTGGGGCAAACGCCAAGGAGGCAGTAACACAATAAAGAAGCTTACGTCACGTTTATTATGTAATAAAACTATGACACGACATCTATTACTATCCATATTGCTTCTCGCGCTACTGCCTGCAAAAGCGCAAAATGAGCTGGAGGTGGACTGGGCAACCTATGCGCAGGACACGGTGACACCGGTGTATACCCACAGCATCGACCTCGGCTACGACCACGCAGAACACACCTACAGCGTCGCCATCGAATACCCCGAGCTGAAGCCGCTCACGGCAGAGGAGACAGCCCGCTTTCGCCTGCCCGCCGAGGCAGGACTCCCCGAATGGCCAAAGTTGGATGTATACAAAGGCATCAGTGCCAAGCGTGGACAGTTGGACATATCATTCACTCCCATCATCTGGCGCGACGGGCAGTATCAGAAGATCGCTAACTTTACCTTGAAGGTAGAGAGCACCCCTCCTGCAGCAAAAGCCAACATGAGAGCCGCCTCCCAAGAACAAAAAAAAGAGGTCGCCCATTCCCAATTAAGCAAAGGCCGCTGGGTAAAGCTGCGCGTGGCAGATAATGGCATCCACATGCTCCCCCACACTCACCTCAAAAACATGGGCTTCAACGACCCTAGCAAGGTACGCCTCTTTGGGTACGGTGGTCATCCGCTCTCGGAGAGCGACACCGACTCGTGGATTGACGACCTCTGCGAGGTACCTCTGTTGCATACGGACAATCACCGCTTGCTTTTCTACGCCAATGGTCCCATAAAGTGGACGTTGCAAAGCGACAACACCTTCACACATACCCGCAATCCCTATTCCGAGTATGGCTACTACTTCTTGACGGACGGAGCGGAGGGCGAACCGGCCACATTTGTCCGCGAGGATTCGCTCCCTGCAGTGGAGCCTGTCATTCAATCGACACCAGCCTATGTATTATACGAGGTGGACGACTATGCCTGGTTCCACGGAGGACGCCAACTGGTAGACAGCTACGACTATGCAGGCGGCAACAAAAAGCGCTACCCATTGGATTTCCTCAGCTATGCTCCCGAAAAGGCCGTACTCGATGTCTGCTTCACCCACAATGGCAGTAGCAGCACTACCGTGTCCGTGGCCATAGACAGCACCACGCTGGGTACCCTTACGCTCAGCCCAACAGGTCGACATAGCGAAGCGTCAAGTACTACGCGCAGCTACACGATCGACACGAAGACATTAGGCGGTGCTATCGGTAACCATACGCTGACACTGACTCATAACCGCCCAGCAGGCACATCGGGTCGTCTCGACTATTGGCAACTCAACTACATGAAGTACAACACAGTAGGAGGAGGTGGTCCCTTCTACGCCACCAGCGAAGGCATCCACACCTACGATGTAGGCATATGGGGTGATGAACATACGGTCGTATGGCGCGTTACCGACGCCACCTCGATAAGTCTGATTCCCTTCGACAAGACGACGAATACCTTTACGGCCAACGGAACACACGGTGATATGTTCATTGCCGTTGGCACCGAAAGCGACTACCCCATCCCCGAGATGGTGGGCGAGGTGGCCAATCAAGACCTGCATGCTACGGAGCCGATGGACTATATCATCATCGTGCCATCGAGCGGCAAGCTCACCGCACAAGCCGAGCGCTTGGCCAAGGCACACCGCACACGCAGCGGACTCAGAGTGAAGGTGGTGCGTGCCGACGAGATATACAACGAGTTCTCCTCGGGTACGCCCGACGCCACGGCCTACCGCCGTTACCTGAAGATGCTGTACGACCGTGCCGAGACGATGGCCGACGCCCCCAAGTACCTGCTGCTGTTCGGTGATGCCGCTTGGGACAACCGTATGCTGTCATCGGCCTGGAAGGGCCAATCGCCCGACGATTACCTCTTGTGCTTCGAGGCCGTCAGCTCATTCAGCGCCACCTCATCGTATGTGATGGAGGACTACTTCGGCCTACTCGACGATGGCGAAGGCAAGCGCCTGCTCCTCGACAAGGTAGACATCGGCGTGGGACGCTTCCCCGTGACCAGCGTAGCGCAAGCACGCGATGCCGTCGATAAGGTCATCACCTACATGGACAACGCCAATGCCGGAGCGTGGAAGAACACGATTCTCATGCTGGGCGACGACGGCGACAACAACCAGCACATGAGCGATGCCGAACAAGTGGCACTCATGCTCGAAGGAAACTACCCCGACTATATGGTAAAGCGCATCTACTGGGACACCTACCCCATGGAGGTGACCGCCACCGGACACAGCTACCCCACCGTGCGCAAGCGCCTGCTCGAGCTGCTCAACGAAGGTGCCCTGATGGTCAACTACAGCGGTCATGGCAGCCCCGACGTGCTGTCCCACGAGATGGTCATCAGCAAGACCGACATGGAGCAGCTCACCTCGCCCCGTCTGCCAGTGTGGGTGACGGTATCGTGCGACATCAGCCCGTTCGACAACTCCACGACCTCGTTCGGCGAGTATGCTTTCCTCAACCCCAAGGGAGGAGCCATCGCTCTGATGACCTCTACGCGCACCACCTTCTCCGACCAGAACCGCCGCATCAACTACTTCTTCTCGAAGTATGCCTTTGCCCGCGACGAGCACAACCGACGCTACAGCCTGGGCGATGCCATACGCTTGGCCAAATGCAGCCTCATCACCACCACCAACGGCTCGTTGCAGGACATGAGCGAGAACAAGCTCAACTACGCCCTCCTGGGCGACCCCGCACTCATCGTGGGCAACACCGACTACAACATGGTGATTGACGAGGTCAACGGTATCAGCACAGCGGGAAAAGAGGACATCACGCTGAAAGCAGGTGCCCGTGTCAGTGTCAAGGGCCACGTGACCACGCTCGACGGCACCCAAGCATCGGACTTCACTGGAGTGATGCACGCCACCGTGTTTGACAACATAGAGATTGTCAACTGCCGCAACAACGCAGGCAGTGCATCGCAGCCATTCAGCTATAGAGAACGCACGAAGACCCTCTTCATGGGTGGCGACTCGGTGCGCAACGGAGAGTTCACCTTCACCTTCCGAGTGCCCATGGACATCAACTACTCACTGAAGAGCGGCCTCATCAACCTCTATGCCGTGAGCGATGCCCACGACCGCGAAGCCAAGGGCATGTTCAACCAATTCCTACTGGGCGGCACAGCCGACGGACTGGTCAACGACAGCCTCGGCCCCAAGGTAGAGCTGTATCTCAACTCACCCGACTTCGTCACCGGCGACCAAGTGAACGAGACACCCCACCTGCTGGTGATGCTCGAGGACCCCGACGGCATCAACACCGTGGGCAACGGCATCGGGCACGACCTCATAGCCATCATCGATGGCGAGGCATCGCTCACCTATAACCTCAACAACTACTACACCTCTGAGATGGGCGACTACACCCGCGGCACCGTATCGTACCGCCTCCCCGAGCTGAGCGAGGGCATGCACACACTGATGTTCCGCGCTTGGGACATGATGAACAATGCCACCACCGTAACCGTAGACTTTGAGGTAGTGAAGGGATTGCGCCCACGCATCCTTGAGGTGACAACCACGCATAGCCCAGCCCGCGAACACACCACCTTCATGCTCACCCACGACCGTCCCGAGACAGAGGTAACGGTGAAGTTCGAGGTGTTCGACCTCTCAGGCCGCACGCTTTGGACACTCACCGAGCAGGCCACTACGCCCGACAATCACTACACCGCCGACTGGGGCC
>CANBEE010000028.1 GCA_947367415.1 uncultured Bacteroidales bacterium | reverse complement strand
GTTACCTCAACTAAAAATGGTTTCCTTAAAAATTTCCGCCACCGTGGGGTGAGGGAACACCACGCGCTCAAGCTGACTGGCCGTCATTCCCTGCTCGATGGCAATACATGCACTGCTGATAATCTCGCTACACGGATTACCCAACATGTGTACGCCAATCACACGCCCCGAGGCCTTGTCGGTGATGACCTTGCACACGCCTTCGCCACCTTCGTTCTCGGCCACGAAGCGCCCCGAGTAGGCCATAGGAAGTTTCTGGCAGACATACTCAATGCCACGCTTTTGCGCCTCCTCCTCAGTGAGGCCTACACCAGCCACCTCAGGATTGGTATACACAATGCCAGGGATAGCATCGTAGTGCATCGTGTCATCGTGGCCACACAGGTTATTGATGACCACCTCGGCTTCACGACTGGCCGTGTGGGCCAAGAGAGAGAAACCGGTAATGTCACCAGCTGCATATACGCCTTCAACGTTTGTACACATACGATTATCGACCTTGACCGCACCGCGCTCAAGCTCTACTCCCAGATTTTCCAAGCCTAAACCCTGAGTGACAGGGCGACGTCCTACACTCACAAGAATCTTATCACCATCAACCGCCTGCTCTGCTCCGTCGGAATCTACGAAGACGACTTTATGTCCCTCTACGCCAGTGACCTTACAAGAGAGGTGGAAATGTACGCCTTTCTTTGCATAGCGTGCCCGCAACATGGCACTTATCTCCTTGTCGAGTGCGCCCAATATCTCAGGCAACATCTCAATCACATGCACCTCAACACCAAGGCTATTATATAAGGAGGCAAACTCCATACCGATAACACCACCACCGATAATCACCAAGCTTGACGGTGACTCCTTCATGGCCAGCAGTTCCCGATTAGTGACAATGGCATCATTCTCAAGGAGATTGAGTCCTGAAATTGGCGGGATAAAGGTCTCTGACCCTGTGCACAACAGCAGGTTCTTTGCTTCGTAGGTTTCCCCAGCAGCACTGATGCGGATGAGCCCCTCCTCCGAGCGCCCCTCAATCAAGGCTTCGGCCTTGACGACCTGCACACCGGCATTCTTCATCTTCAGACCTACGCCTGCCACGAGTTTTCGTATCACCTTGGTTTTACGATCGGTCATCTTCTTATAGTCAAGTTCCACCCCTTCGGCACGCACACCATATTTCTCGCTACCGCGTGCATGGTCGTATAGTTTGGCACTATAAAGCATTGTCTTTGTAGGGATACAACCCTCATTGAGGCATACGCCACCCAAGTCTTTCTTCTCGAACAGGATAGTCTTCAAACCATTCTTTCCCGCCTTTTCTGCGGCGACATATCCTCCAGGACCACCGCCGATGATTGCAATGTCAAACATAGTATATGAGTTTTTAAGTTTATTCATACCTGACACCTTCACACAACTCCTTGACGAGTTGTGCATACCGTTCCACAACAACCTCAACATAACGCCTACCCTTTTCGGCCGTTGCCGAGCGAGGGTCTCCAATACCCGTATCATCAGACACCTGCCGCCAATGGCGCGGCACCCAAGCCACCTTTTCACGCAACATCTGCGAAGTGAAGTTGCGCGAGGCCCCGGCACCAGCATCGCTCAAGTCAACCAACTCGGGGTGATAGTGCATCATCACCGATGTCTCCACCTCATCGGCATGGTCGCCAGGCTGGTCAAAATAGCCCGCTTTAGGCACGAATGTATACCATTCGCTACAAGCGATAAGGAAATCCGGATAATCGATAGAGAGGTCGCGTATCATACTCTTGAAAGTGTTGCCCCCATGGCCGTTAATGATAAGCATACGACGATGCCCCTGAGCATAAAGCGAAGCTACGATATCGGCAAGTATAGCCTTTTGGGTCTCATAGCGATAGTGGATACAGAAGGGGAGCTCACGTTGTCCCGGATTCTGCGAGCCTGCAGTAACGTATGGCATGACCATACAACGCACCCCATAGGCATCCAACGCCTTGCGAGCCACGTCAACGGCAATATCGTGACTCAATATGCAATCGGTAAGATAGGGTAAATGCAAATTGTGCGGCTCGGTAGCTCCCCAAGGGAGCAACACCATATCGTAGGTAAGTGGGCGTACCTTGCCGTAGCAGCTCACCGCGAGGTCGATTTCTCTTTCCATTGTGTCTTTCACATTATTCTATTGGCAAAGATACGAATAAACGAGCGAGAAAAACAAAGTTTACTTCGATATTTTTCACAGCGCCGACGCAAACTTGCGTCGGTTGCGACGAAGGAACCTTTAGGTTCCCCGAGGAGTGCTGCTTGCAGCCCTATAAAAGTATCTTCATGGTTTACCTCAAAGATACGAAGAAACGAGCGAAATAGCATCAAGCATGATTGATTATTTTCCACATTCGCGCCCTGCCACAAAAAAACAAGTAAGCCTGCCCTTTTTCGGAGCAGACTTACTTGACTTTTGAGCCTCTTGTCGGATTCGAACCAACGACCCCGAGATTACAAATCACGTGCTCTGGCCAACTGAGCTAAAGAGGCGGGTGGGTAAGCAATCTATATCGCGCCGCTACGACCTAATACCTTTGCTGCGGTCAAGCCCTGGAGGGTTCAAAGGGAGCTGGCCGTATAGGACTTACCCATTTTGCGGATGCAAAGTTAGTGCAAGGCGAGCGAAAAAACAAATATTTACTTGTAAATTCGCTCAGCATGCACTAATTTTGTCGAAAGAATAATAAATATTTGGCTTATGATACCCGAAGAATTTAAGGACATGCGTCCATTTGAACCCGAAGAGTTGCCCGCCGCGTACGATAGTCTATTGGCCGACCCTACGTTTCGAGCCGTAGTAGGCATGGTAATGCCCCAGATTCCTGCCGAGGCATTAGGCCCCATGATGCACGGTTGCAAAACCTGCCTTGAGTTTCAGTACACCTTCATCCGTCCATTGCTGGATGGAGTCATCAAGAAGTGTACCACGGGATTGACAAGCGACTTCAGCCGATTGGTGCTCTCAAGTGAGAAAGAAAACTACACCTATATATCCAACCACCGCGACATCGTGCTTGACTCCGGCCTGCTCGACATGATTCTCTTCGTCGACAAGGGTTTCAACACCGTAGAAATCGCCATTGGCGACAACCTGCTCATATACCCATGGATAAAGACATTGGTGCGCATCAACCGTAGCTTTATCGTAACCCGCAAGGGAGGCATACGAGAGATGTTACAATCGAGCATACGCCTCTCGTCATACATGCACTACGTCATTGGCGAGAAGAAAGCCCCCATTTGGATTGCTCAACGCGAAGGCCGCTCAAAGGACTCTACCGACCACACACAGGAGAGCATACTCAAGATGTTTGCCATGGGTGGCGAGGGCACTCCTGCAGAGCGCCTCATCAGCCTCAACATGGCACCGTTGGCCATCTCCTATGAATACGACCCATGCGACTGGCTCAAGGCTATGGAGTTCCAGCTCAAGCGCGACAATCCCGAACACAAGAAATCACAGGCCGACGACCTCATGAACATGAAGACTGGCATCTTTGGCTACAAAGGCCGTGTACACTACCAGGCCGCTGAATGCATGAACGACTTCATTGCCGCACTGCCCACCGACATGTCGAAAAATGACTTCTTCGCTACTGTAGCCACAGAGATTGACCGACGAATATACAACAACTACCACCTCTACCCAGGCAACTTTGTGGCCGTAGATCTTCTGCAAGGTGGCGATGCACATGCCAACCGCTATACTGCCGAAGAGCGCGCCACCTTCGAGCAATACCTTGCTGGGCAGCTACAGAAAATTGACATTCCCGGCAAAGACGAAGCGTTCCTGCGAACCAAGCTATTGGAAATGTATGCCAACCCTGCACTTAACCAGCTAAAGGTTATGGGCGAAGGGATCAATGGTTAAGGGCAAAGACCGACAAGCAACTAATGAAACAAGCGTTATACCTATTACTCCCCATCCTCGCACTGCTATGTAGCTGCGAGGATGAGGCTGATGACTACCGCTATCCCTCGGTATGCACCGACTTTGTGTGCTTTACCACTGATGCGACGGGTAAGTTCGAGACAATGCTACTCGACAAGGGAAGCAGCTATGCCGTACGCTTCACCGATGATCTGCTCGAAGCCTACGACAACAAGCTCCCCACCTATAAGAGCGACACTTTATACCGCCTCATCGGTGTATATGAGCTTATCCCTACGGAGCAGGGCGACACAGTGGCAGACATCTATGTCATAGGGAGTATAGCCTCATCCATCCCCACCCCACTCCGCGAGAACGAAGAGTTGCACCAAGACCCTGTATATATGCAAAGCATCTGGCAATCGGGCGGATACCTCAACTTCACCCTAGAGATCAAAGCATTGAATGGCAAGCATGCCATCGGCTTTGTCGACACTACTCCCGAAGGCATGCATGGCAAAGAATTCACCTTCTATCACAGGGTGGTCAACGATGTAGAGTCGTACCGCCAACAACTTCATGGCTCCATCCCGCTATACTCCTTCGAAAAAGAGTTACAGCCCAACGACACCTTGCGCTTCATTGTAAACCTCTACGGCCAGGGACTCACGGCATACGACTTCATCCAATAAGCAGAAACAACTCCTAAAAACCAACTATGAGAAAGGAAGGAAATAGAAATACTACCGCAACATCTAAAAGCCGAACTATCATCGGGATTATTGCATCTGTTATAGTAATAGGTGTCGTCATCACTTTATGCCTATCCATAAAGAGCAATAAGGCGAATAGCGAAGCTGCTTCTAACGCCGACTCCACCCTTGTCAAAGACACCGTATATAAATATGGACTCCCCATAGAGTACTTTCACGTGCAGCACGACACCATTCTCGCTCGCCAGACACTTGCTGACATTCTCTTGAAGTACGGACTCTCTGCCAAGAAAATCTATGACCTCACTCAATGCCCCGACACAATATTCAATGTACGTAAGATACGGGCTGGCCAACCCTGCGCCATACTATCCGACACTGACAGTACAGCCCAGCCACACTACTTCATATACGAGGAGAACGCCAAGGAATATGTTGTGTTTGACCTGTATACGAATAACGTGACGCGTGGTGCTCACCCAACAGCATGGCATGAGCAACAAGTAGGCGGCACAGTAGAGTCTTCGCTATGGAACGCCATGATAGACAACGCAACATCGCCCCAACTAGCGGTGATGCTTTCACACATCTTTGGATGGACAATCGACTTCTTCGGCATACAGAAGGGCGATACCTTCCGCCTTATCTATGAACAGGAATACGTAGAGGAGCGCCCTATCAACAACTTCCGCATACGAGCCGCCTCCTTCTACACCTCTGATAGCATGTTCTATGCCATACCCTTCGTGCAAGATGGCGAAGAGCTGTACTACAACGAGAAGGGGAACAGCTTGGAGGGAGCATTCCTGAAGGCCCCACTCGACTACTACCGCATCTCATCACGCTTCACCAATAGCCGATACCATCCCGTATTGAAGCGTTACCGTGCCCATCACGGAGTCGACTATGCGGCCCCAACAGGCACACCCGTATATGCCATCGGTAGCGGCAAGGTAATAGACAAAGGATACCAGGCAAACGGTGGCGGAAACTACGTGAAGATACGTCACAACAGCACCTACACGACGACCTACATGCACCTTTCCCGTTTCGCCAAAGGATTGAAGGTAGGCGACATGGTCGCTCAGAAAGAGGTTATTGGCTATGTAGGTTCTACCGGTCTATCTACAGGTCCTCACCTCGACTTCCGTGTCTACGAGAATGGTAAGCCCATCAACCCGCTCACCATCAAGTCGCAACCCAAGAAACCCATCAGCGAAGACAACAAACCAGCCTTCCGTATCGTATGTGATTCGCTCACACAACGGTTAAACAACATTAGCTGCAACACCATTACATCCCCGACCGGCGAATCTTGATACGTACAGCATCAGTAGGCATCCTATCCTCGTCCTCATACACTAATGCGAGGTAGCCGCCTCCACCAGCTCCAGCCATCTTCCATGCCATCGCTTGGCCACGATACATATCAATATATTCCTGAACCCCAGGTTGCATCATCGAGGGGAACATCGCAATTTGCGCTTCAAAGGAAGCTTGAAAAGCTGCAGCAAAGGCTTTTATATCCTTGTTCATAATAGCAACCCAACAAGCATCTGCAGCTACAGACAAACGTTTCACACCCTCAGCACTCACCTGCTTGCCTGCCACAACCGATACTCCTTCACGCCGAGGGAACATGGGTATCAGGCAAATATGACTTTCCAACCACACGAGTGTCGCCTCATCTTGGCAACTCTCGATTCTCTCAGGCCAATAATTATTATCGTAATAGTGGCGATTAAGTCCAGGCATGCATATGCCAATAGCATCCTGCGCACCACTCACGTGACCTTGGCGTGCCGGATCGTTTTCAAAGCAGAACAAGAGTTTCGCCAATGTCTCGCTATTATCATTCGGTAGCTGATAGGGCCATATCTTCTTAGCAGCATTGCGTGTAGAGGTACTCATGCCTGCACGCTCCATAAATTCTATTGTTGGCTCCAAAGAGATAGTAAGCGCCCACCCTGCACCAAAGCACGACACGTAAGGTTGGTCAATCCAAGTTCCCGCCAGGTCAAGCCGATAAGGCAACTGACATCTTACCGTATTACGTATCGATGTTGTAGAGCGCTCCTCTAGACCAGCATCAGGCACCCGTTTCAACACTACATATTCTATATTCCTCTCGGCACAGAACTGTCGTTTAGCCTCTGTGCTTCCATCTTCGTTCACCACGAAGATATCCGGCTTCACCATCTCTACCGTATCAACGAAGTCCATCATCCCATGTCCTCGATTGATATAGGCATCCGTCACATAACGAATAGCCTTCACCATATACAGGCGCTCCTGCTCCGAGCACACCGTCTTACGCGATTTCAAATTCTCAATAGTCGCATCAGAGCCAATACCCACATACAAATCTCCATATTGAGAGGCCTCTTTGAAAAAAGCGACATGCCCGCTATGCAACATATCATAGCAACCCGATACAAAAACCTTCTTGTTCATACCGCAAAAATAGAGCAAATTAAATTCTTTACCAAGTTTTTCTTGCATACATTCCTATAAAATCATTATCTTTGCGGCAAACAGCAACATTCAACATCAATACTATGAACAACTATCCCAAAATCGGTATACGCCCGACCATCGACGGTCGTCAAGGTGGCGTACGCGAAAGCCTCGAAGAGAAAACCATGAATCTGGCCCATGCAGTGGCCGAGTTGATAACCTCCACTCTCCGAAACCCTGATGGTTCGCCAGTAGAGTGCGTCATCGCCGACGGCACTATAGGTCGTGTGGCCGAGACAGCAGCCTGCCAGGCCAAGTTTGAGCGTGAAGGAGTAGGTGCCACCATCAGTGTCACCTCTTGCTGGTGCTATGGTTCAGAGACCATGGACATGCATCCCCACTGGCCCAAAGCGGTATGGGGATTCAACGGCACCGAGCGTCCGGGTGCGGTGTATCTGGCAGCTGTATTGGCCGGTCACGCACAAAAGGGTCTACCAGCCTTTGGCATCTATGGACACGACGTGCAGGATCTTGACGACAACACCATCCCTGCTGATGTGGCAGAAAAGATACTACGCTGGGCACGTGCCGCACAAGCTGTAGCCCTCATGCGTGGCAAGAGCTACCTCTCGGTAGGTAGCCAGTGCATGGGCATTGCCGGTAGTATCGTTGACCAGAATTTCTTCCAGGAATACCTTGGCATGCGCAACGAGAGCGTCGACGAGACCGAGATTCTACGCCGTATGGACGAAGGCATCTACGACCACGAAGAGTATGCCAAGGCTATGGCATGGACTGAGAAATACTGTAAGGTCAATGAAGGTTGGGACAAGAACCGCCCCGAAAAACAGAAAGACCGCGCAGGCAAGGATGCCGATTGGGAGTTTGTAGTGAAGATGACCCTCATCGTGCGCGACCTTATGCTGGGCAATCCTCGCCTACGTGAGCTCGGCTTCAAGGAAGAGGCCATCGGGCACAATGCCATCGCTGCCGGTTTCCAAGGACAGCGTCAATGGACCGACTGGAAGCCCAATGGCGACTTCACCGAAGCACTCCTCTGCAGTACCTTCGACTGGAACGGCATACGCGAAGCCTATATCCTCGCTACCGAGAACGATGCTTGCAATGGTGTGGCAATGCTCTTTGGCAAACTCCTCACAGGCTGCGGACAGATGTTCTCTGACGTGCGCACCTACTGGAGCCCCGAGGCTGTAAAGCGTGTTACAGGCAAGGAGCTCACAGGTCTAGCCGCTGGTGGCATGATACACCTCATCAACTCTGGTGCCACCACCCTCGATGCCACTGGTGCCAGCTGCAATGCTGCCGGCGAACCATGCATGAAACCCTCATGGGAGATGACCGAAGCCGATGTAGAAGCTTGCCTAAAAGCTACCTGCTGGCCTCCTGCCGATCGCGACTATTTCCGCGGAGGCGGTTTCTCCAGCAACTTCCTCTCTAAGGGTGGCATGCCCGTCACCATGAGCCGTCTCAACCTCATCAAGGGCCTTGGCCCCGTGCTACAAATTGCCGAGGGCTGGACAGCCGATGTAGACCCTGCCATCCACGAGGTTCTCAATATGCGCACCGACCCCACTTGGCCTACCACTTGGTTCGTTCCTCGTCTCGACGAGACGAAGGCTCCCTTCAAGGATGTATATTCAGTGATGAATCACTGGGGAGCCAACCATGGTGCTATTAGCTACGGACACATTGGTGCCGACCTCATCACGCTGGCCTCCATGTTGCGCATTCCTGTATGTATGCACAATGTCCCCGAAGAGCAAATCTTCCGTCCTGCCGCATGGAACGCCTTCGGCATGGACAAGGAGGGTGCCGACTACCGTGCCTGCGCCAACTACGGACCAATCTACAAATAGCCTGAATTAGAAAAGGGCATTCTCCTTCTCTATAAACTCACTAGAGCGCATATTGTCTGACAATATGCGCTTTTTTCGGCGTAGATAATGTATTCTCAAAAAATAGCATTACATTTGCAACAGGTTATGCACAGTGCTAACCCACACAACACAAAAATCTAACATTTATGCAACTTTCTTCTTTTAGACAACATGTCATTATTTTTGCAAAAGCTGCAGTAGTATCATTCTTAGCAGGATGCAGTAGTCCTATTAGCGAAATAGAACAACCAACAGACACTACACCTCGCATGGTAGGTATAACCACACGCTCAACAGCAGACATCAGTTACCCCATGACATTATATGCCTTCTACTCGAAATCGGGAGCATTGGCAGGAACAACTACGGCGTTCTCAGCCGATGATATTTTAACCTTACCTTTAAGACTGGGTAGTTACCATCTGGTCGCTATGGCTGGAACCGAAGGACTGGAAAAGGTCACCTCTCCAACAACAGACCAAAGCATCGGAGTTCCCGAAAGGGGATATATCAACTCTGCCATACAGATGGGTGGAGTCGATATTACAGTGGAAGACAAAGACATCTCTGCCGACTTAGAAATGAGTTATCAGGTTGCACAAATCGACATAGAATTGCATGATATACCAACTGATATTACTGCAGTCAATGTCAGCTTGTCTTCATTGTATTCCGACATGACATTCCGAGGTAATCTTAGTGGCGAGCAGACGATCAGCATTCCACTAGAGAAAGTAGAGGGAGAAGATGATACTTGGAAATCCAACACTATCTATACATTGAAAGGAAGTAGCACGCAGCTTACACTCAGCATAAGCATGACCAATGAGACCAGTACTAAAACTTATGGGTATACACATACAAATAATTTAGAAGCTGGGACACCCTACACATTCATTGGAAGCTATATAGAAGGGTTCTATCTCACAGGAGCCGTAACGTCCAAAGGATGGAACAAGCCACAAAACATCAACTTCACTTTTGGAATAGGCGCTGGAGCTAATGAAGACAACGGAGACAATGAAGAGGACAATGGGGAGAACGACGAGAACGAAGGAAATAACGATAACACCAATAATAGCCAAGGGACTAAAGACGATGACCAGCCCGATGACACCGATGCCAGCTACTGGGTATCTACGATTCCCGAAGCTATAAGTATCTGGAATGGCCATTTTGTAGGAGTGGCAACAAAGAGCAGCGATAATACGAGTGCAGAGTTGTTGCTTATAAGCCTGCAGGAATGGGAGAAGACTACAGCAGAAGCGATTACCGTACAGAACGAATATACTGAAAGTCATCTCGGGAATTGGAGAATACCGACAGCTGCTGAGATGACAACAATTGCTTCTTGGGGGAAAACCGAAAACATGAACACTCTAGACAGAGCCAATGGGAAATTAACCAATGAAGGGGGAGGTACAAAACTTACCAATGGCGCGTACTATCTATGCGATGATGGTGCCAAAATTGTAAAGTTTAGCGAAAGCAAAGCATCTAATGCTGCAAGCGATGTTACCTATCGCCTCCGCCTAGTAAGAACCATTACCGTAAAGATTCCCCAAGAATGAAAAAATTGCTGTTTGTACTTGCCTCGCTATTAACAGCTTGCAATCCTGTGATACTTGAAGGTGAAGATGTTACGCATAGCACAAAAAGTTCTATGCGCATCTTCACCCGCTCAGCCACGGAGATCAGCTATCCTCTGAAAGTATACGCATTCCATAGCGTGACTGGAGATTTAGCTTCATCATTAATCCAGAAAACGGCCAGTGACGAAGCCATACTCCATCTCGAAGAAGGGAACTACCTAATCGTAGCACTAGCAGGAAGCGACGAATGCAATGTGCCCGAGAAGCCTACCATGACAAGCATCATAAACCTACCAAAAAGCAACATCCTGAGCACTCCTCTCCAAATGGGTAGCGCTGCCGTATATGTCACCCAAAATACAACGGTAAATATCACGCTCTACAATCAAGTTGCAGCAATAGACTTGACACTTTCAGATATCCCGACCGATGCGACCTCCGTCAGCACCAGTCTATCTCACTTGCATGAGAACATCTCATTAGATGGGAATTATTCAGGGAACACTACCACTACAATAAAACTAAAAAAGGAGAATGAGGTATGGCGAGCCCCACTATTCTATACTCTTCCTGGCAGTGGCAGCAAGCTCACACTTAGCATCACCACTATATCGCCATCAGGCACCCAAACCTATGGCTATACACATAATGAGACCCTGGAAGCCAACACCCCATATTCTATCGTCGGGAGTTTTACAAAGGGATTCTCTGTCAATGGAGCCATCACACTCGCTGGCTGGAATGAGCCCAAAGAAATAAACTTTCTCTTTGGAGAGGTTAACGTTGACTCTGAAGGATCTGACGTAGAGGATTCCAACGATTTCACCCTCGGAGCAATCCCCGAAGTAGGCACTCTATGGGATGAACACCTCATAGCTGCTTTACCTGAGACTACCGAGGAGGATGTAGAGCTTCTTTTGCTAAGCACGACAGAATGGGCAGGAGTAACAAGCGCATTCCACACAGAGACAGCCGATATGGCCACCAGTATCGTAGAAGCATATACAGAAAACGGTATAGACGGTTGGAAAATTCCAACTCGTGATGAAGCCCGACTCATCAACTACGCCATTGGAGGAGATAAGATAGACGAGACTAATCAAAAGCTGAACACCTATGGCATACCAACGCTCAGCATAGGCGAAGATATGGAAAGTGGCAGCAAGATTCGCTATCTGTGCGACGACGCCAACTATTCATTCAATTGGGACGATATCTCAATCAGCAAATGCGGTTCAAAGCGTACCTACCACCTCCGTGCCGTAAAAAGGATTAGAGTAAAGATTGATTCCGACAAAACGAAGTAATCAAATCATGCCTTGGGAGCTATAAAGCGATACAGATTGCACCCTACAAAATTACCTGCTACAAGACAGGGATAAAGCACTATTAGTTCAGTTAAATGAGCGCCCGTGTAGGCAACAGGTACTGTGAGATAATAGAATGCATCGGCCAAGCAATGCGGGAAGCCGCAGTTGATGAAAAGAGGTACGCCAAAGAGCAGCGGAAGCATCTTCCCCTCACGGGCAAAGGTCACAACAGTGGTCATAATAAATCCACAGCCAATAGCGAGCAGTCCTGCACGTAAAGGGCCGATAGCAAGTCGACCCTCAAGGATTTTCTGTGCAGCACCACCCAGATCTATAGGAGAAAGGCGAGAGAGCAGCGACACCAACAAACAGCCCGTGATGTTGCCCAACAAGATAAAGAGCAACTTCCCAATTGCCTGTAGCCAGCAGCTGCGGCCCTGTTCGTCACGCAGAGGGATGAAACCTGCCGTTCCTGTATAGAGTGGTAATTTATAACCCACTACAGTTAATAGACCGAACGAGAAGAGTACAGCACCAATAATATTGTTATAGGCCAAGTATCCCCATCCTGCAATACCGATGGCGATACCCGAGAGTATGGCGGAACGGAAAGTCGCAATATTCATACAGTAATATTTAAAAGTCAAAAAAACATACCATGCGCTCAGCACATGTTTTGTAAAAAACACTCTGCAAAGGTAAAGAGATTCTCTGATTTTTACTACTTTTGCAGGAAGAAAGATGCATTGCATCGCTCAGAAACGCCACGCAACGCAAGTAATTGCCATCTATCAATTGTTAATTGTCAATTAAAGTCATGCTCCTCCCTCCCCACAAAGACCCTATGGGCACAGCCATAGCCGACTATCATCGCACAGGGCGTGCCGGCACACTCCGAGTGTTCTCCTCACAGTTCGATGAGGACGAGATTCCCGTCGAGCAACTCTTCCGCACATTTACAGAGATGCCCCCCATAGAACAGCAAGCCCTCACCCTATCCACAGGGCGCATCCTTGATGTAGGTGCTGGCAGTGGATGCCACGCATTGGCTCTGCAGGAAATGGGCAAGGAGGTCACCGCCATCGACATCTCCGAACTTTCAGTGGAGGTGATGCAAGAGCGTGGTGTCAAGGATGCTCGCGCCATAGACCTCTACGATGAGCGATTCACCGAGCAGTACGACACCATACTGCTACTGATGAACGGCTCAGGCATTATCGGCAACATTGAAGGTATGGAACGATTCTTCTTGCGAATGAAGCTCCTGCTAAAGCCCGGAGGCTGCATCTATATGGACTCCAGCGACCTGAAATACCTGTTCGAAGAGGAAGACGGCTCCTTCCTCATCGACATTGCCGATGACTACTACGGCCTGGTAGACTTCCGCATGCAATACAAGCAGGTGAAGGGCGAAAGCTTCGATTGGCTCTATATCGACTTCGACACCCTCGCCTACTATGCCGAGCAATATGGCTTTACCGCCGAGATGGTCTGCGAAGGCGAGCATTACGATTACCTGGCTCGTCTGGGCTGCAAATAAAAATAATTGGCCGTTGCTTACGCAGCGGCCAATCCTACCTGGGAACCAAATATCTACTTCTGACGGATATAAATATTAATAGGAGTCCCTGTGAAGTTCCAACGCTCGCGAATCTTATTCTCAAGGAAGCGCTTGTAGGGTTCCTTCACATACTGCGGCAAGTTAGCAAAGAATACAAATGAGGGAACACGAGTATTTGGCAACTGCATGCAATACTTGATCTTGATGTACTTACCCTTGTTCGATGGGGGCGGCGTAGCCTCTATGATGGGCAGCATCTCCTCGTTGAGCTTCGCTGTAGACACCTTGGTGGTGCGGTTGAGATAGGTCTGCTTGGCCAACTCAAGCACCTTGAAGATGCGCTGCTTGGTAAGCGCCGAGGCAAACACGATAGGGAAGTCGGTGAAGGGGGCAAAGCGCTCACGGATGGTGTCCTCGAAGAACTTCATCGCCTTGGTGCTCTTGTCCTCCACGAGGTCCCACTTGTTAATGACTACCACGAGACCCTTCTGATTGCGCTGTACGAGCGAGTAGATATTGAGGTCCTGGCTCTCGAGTCCGCGAGTGGCATCAAGCATGAGTATGCACACGTCAGAGTTCTCAATGGCACGGATGGATCGCATCACAGAGTAGAACTCGAGGTCTTCGTTTACTTTACCCTTCTTGCGGATACCAGCGGTATCTACGAGATAGAAGTCGAAGCCGAACTTGGTATAGCGTGTATAGATAGAGTCGCGTGTTGTACCGGCAATGTCAGTCACAATGTTACGGTCCTCACCGATGAAGGCGTTCACGATAGAGCTCTTGCCCACATTAGGACGCCCCACCACAGCAAAGCGCGGTATCTCCTCTTCTTCCACCTCGGGCGTGGGAGCAGGGAGTTTTTCAATAACCATATCGAGCAGATCGCCCGTACCGCTACCTGTGAGCGAAGAGATGCAGAAGGGGTCGCCCAGGCCGAGCGAATAGAACTCGGCAGCGCTGTACTGCAGGTCGTAGTTGTCGGTCTTGTTGGAGACGAGGATGACGGGTGTCTTGGCACGACGCAGGATGGCAGCCACCTGCTCATCAAGGTCGGTGACACCGTTCTGCACATCTACCAGGAAGAGCACCACATCGGCCTCCTCAACGGCAATGAGCACCTGCTTGCGTATCTCCTCTTCGAAGATGTCGTCGGAGTTGACTACCCAACCACCTGTGTCAACAAGCGAGAACTCACGTCCCGTCCATTCACACTTACCATATTGGCGGTCACGGGTGGTACCAGCCTCGTCGGCCACGATGGCGTGGCGAGTCTGCGTGAGGCGGTTAAACAGTGTGGACTTGCCCACATTGGGGCGTCCTACGATAGCTACTAAGTTTCCCATTTCTTGAGTTAAGAGTTAAGAGTTAAGAGTTAAGAGTTGAAGGGTACGAGGCTTTTCTGTTGCTCTCTTCCCTATTCACTTTTCACTCTTCCCTCATTCAAGGTTATATCCAAAACTACGCAGCTCCTTGTCAGAGTTGCGCCAGTCCTTATCTACTTTTACAAAGGTCTCGAGGAAGATACGCTTGCCGAAGAACTGCTCCAGCGTGCGGCGAGCCTCGATGCCTACTTTCTTCAGGGCCTTGCCCTGATTACCGATGATGATGCCCTTCTGCGACTCGCGCTCCACATAGATGACAGCATTGATGTGGATGCTCTTTTCGGTCTCCTTGAACTGCTCCACGCTCACCTCGCAGGCGTAGGGTATCTCCTTGTCGTAGTAGAGGAGTATCTTCTCGCGAATGATTTCGGTGACGAAGAAGCGGGCAGGTTTGTCGGTGAGCTGGTCCTTGCCGAAGTAGGGCGGGCTATCGGGCAACAGTTCCTTGATACGGCGAAGGATGACATCCACGTTGAAATTGTTCGATGCAGAGATGGGTATAATCTCTGCCGTAGGAAGCAGTGCGTGCCACTCCTCCACAAGAGCGGCAAGGTCGTTCTGGTTGCTCAGGTCGATCTTATTGATGAGCAACAGAATGGGTACATCCATACGCTGCACCTTCTGCAGAAATTCCTGGTTCTTGTCGATCTTCTCCACCACGTCGGTGACGTAGATGAGAACATCGGCATCCTGCAGTGCCGACTCTGAGAACTGCAGCATCGACTCCTGCAGTTTGTAGTTGGGCTTGAGCACACCGGGTGTGTCGGAGAAGACAATCTGCATGTCCTCCGTATTGACAATACCCATGATACGGTGACGGGTGGTCTGTGCCTTGAAGGTGGCTATGGAGATGCGTTCACCGACAAACTTGTTCATCAGTGTCGACTTGCCCACATTGGGGTTGCCTACGATATTTACAAATCCTGCTTTGTGCATGTGTTTCTTTTAAGGAGATATAGGGAGTTAAAGGGAGATAAATGGAGTTAAATGCCAATAGTTAGGTACACCGCGCACAAGACATTTGGCTTTTATCTCCCAAGGAGCGAAAGCGACTATCTCCCTTTATCTTCTTTAACTCCTTTAATAATTTAGCAAAGAAACCGCATCGGTGGGATGCGGTTTCCTGTTTCGATTAGTCGGTGCCGCGGTATTAAACTGCAGCAGCTGTCTCGATAGCCAACTTTCCACGGTAGTAGCC
>CANBEE010000027.1 GCA_947367415.1 uncultured Bacteroidales bacterium | reverse complement strand
CATTGATTACACCGTTTGTATCGTGCTGATGGCTATCCTCACAGGTGTATATGTTATCGCAGGCGGCTACATGGCCACTGCTATCAATGACTTTATTCAGGGCATTATAATGATTGTAGGAATTATCGCAGTTATAATTGCAGTGCTGAATAGTCAGGGTGGATTTAGTGAAGCATTAAGCAAGCTTGGTACTATAAGCGATTCTGCCGCAGGAGTTAAGGCGGGTGAGCTTTCCTCCTTCTTTGGTCCCGACCCCATAAATCTTTTAGGAGTTGTGCTTCTTACTTCTCTTGGAACTTGGGGACTTCCTCAGATGGTTCAAAAATTCTATGCAATTAAAAATGAGGGTGCAATCAAAAAAGGTACAATTATTTCAACCATATTTGCACTTGTGGTTGCAGGCGGTTGCTACTTCTTAGGTGGATTTGGCAGACTTTTCACACCCGACCTTGCAGCAGACGGCTCAATTATTTTCGATTCCATTGTTCCTAATATGCTTTCAAATCTTTCACCCATTCTTATTGGTGTGGTTATTGTGCTTGTGCTTTCGGCTTCTATGTCAACCCTTTCATCACTTGTTATGGCATCAAGCTCAACCCTTACTCTTGATTTTATTAAGGGCAAAATTTCAAAGAACTTAAGCGAGAAAAAACAGGTATTTATAATGCGTGTGCTTATAGTTGTGTTTATTGCTATTTCGGCAATCATTGCAATTATGCAGCCAATCAAAAAAGACAAGAAAGGACATCATGGAACAGATACACAGGATATTGTGTGAACGCATAGAAAAGCGCGTGGGGCGAACGATACGTACGCCGCGTGACTTTGACTACCTGTCGATGCGCATATTCGACAACACGAAGACGCAAGTCAGCCCCTCCACACTGAAGCGACTGTGGGGATATGTAGGCTCCGACGAGAGCAAGCCACGCATATCAACGCTCAATATCCTGGCACAGTTTGTAGGCTACACCGACTGGGAATCCTTCGTCAAGGAATCGAGCGCAGGAGGCGTGGCCGAGAGCGATTTCGTGCTCAACAACTACATCTACGTCAGCTCCATGAACACAGGCTGCCTAATGGAACTGAGGTGGCACCCCGACCGTGTGGTAACGGTACGCTTCGAGGGGCACGACATGTTTACGGTGGTAGCGTCGGAGAACAGCAAACTATCCGTGGGCGACACCTTCCACGCAGGGCAGATCATCGAAGGAGAGCCACTCTACCTGCAATGCCTGGTGCATGAAGGCGGACAGCCGGTGAACTATGTATGCGGCAAGGTTGGCGGTGTGAAATACAGATTATTGTAAGGAGGGAGAGAGAGCATGAACATTTCGGGACTTGTCGACAACATCGAATTCCAGGAACCCGCAGGTTACATAGGAGCCACATCGCTATCATACGTGGTGCGTGTCGAGGGAAAACAGTACTTCATGAAGCAGCTACGCCCCGAATATGCCAGTGAGCTGCGCTACCGTGCCGCATTCTATAAGGAGTATGAGACGGGCCGACGCATCAGCAACCGGCACATCCTGCACTATGAAAGCATTGGCGAGAATGCCGACGGACTGTACCTGCTGATGGAGCATGTCAACGGGCAGACATTGGACGAGAAAATCAAGCATGAACCGGAGTGGTTTGCCAACGAGAAGCACGTGGAGCGACTGCTGCGGCAACTGCTCGATGGACTGGAGGCACTGCACAGCAACAACGTTGCTTACCTCGACCTCAAGCCCGACAACGTGATGCTCACCCAAGTGTCAAACGAGGTAAAGATCATAGACCTCGGCTTCAGCTTCACCGACGGATATAGCCACACAGCAGGCCGCACACTGGGGTTCGCAGCACCCGAACTTGCCGAAGGACGAATGGGCGAGGTGGATGCACGAACCGACATCTATGCCGTAGGCCGTCTGATGCTATATATAAAGGAGCAGGCAAAGGTGAAGTATTCGCGCCGCCTGGAGCGCATCATGCAACAATGCCTGAGAGAGCAGAAGCAAGAACGGTTTGAGAGCGCCAAGGAGATGAGCCGTGCACTGAACCGGAAAAGCAGGACCATAAAGACCCTCGTAGCGGTAGGCTGCATCGCCACCATCATAGCTGCCGTATGGGGGTGGAAACAGTTTGAAGGCACCGAAAGCCACAGACAGCTGATGATGTACATAGAGAAGGATGCCGAGGTGGGAGGCCTGTACTATGTAATCACCTCAGAAGACAGCGCCACCTGCATGGCCATAGGAAGGCAACGCAAGCTGGCAAAAGACAAAGAGACAGGCGATGTCATCATCTATCTGAGCAAAGAAGTAGAAATACGCGGCAAATTATACCAAGTGACGAAGATTGCCGAAGCGGCCTTCAGCGGGTATCCCGACATAGCCAGTGTAAGCTTCCCACCGACACTGCGGGAGATTGGCGATTGGGCCTTCCATGGCGACACATCACTGGTCTACGCCACTATCCCCGAAGGAGTAGTGGCACTGAGCAACCACTGTTTCCGCGGCACTGGACTGAGAAGCGTGAAGCTCCCCCGAAGCCTGCGCCGCATCGGGAACGCCACATTCGTCGACAACCGGCACTTGAAAGAGGTCATCATCCCCGAGGGAGTGGAGTCGCTGGAAGTCGATGCCTTTGGCAACTGCAAGGCTTTGGAGTCGATAACACTCCCATCAACCCTGAAAACAATAAGCCGAGGCGTATTCTGGGAATGCAGTAAATTGAAGGAAATAACCCTCCCAGCCGGCCTCACCACGATAGGTGAATATGCATTCTTCCACTGCGACAGCCTGAAGCACATCTACAACAACTCCCCCGAACCTCAGGACATCCCAAGAATAGTGAACCGCAAGGATATCACCCTGCACGTCCCCGCAGCTTCGGTAGAGAAGTACCGCAATGCACAGCACTGGCGCGACATGACTGTCATCGGGGATTTGTAGAGGGAAGAGGCGAAAAATAAATGAATTTATTTTGTTCTCCTCTCGGCTTGTTGTATCTTTGTCTTCACAAAGAAGAAAATATGGAAAATTTTATCGTATCGGCCCGTAAGTACCGCCCAGCCACGTTTGACACGGTGGTGGGACAGAAGGCCCTCATCGTGACTCTCAAGAATGCCATACTCACCGGAAAGTTGGCACACGCATACCTGTTCTGCGGTCCGCGAGGCGTAGGCAAAACCACCTGTGCACGCATCTTCGCCAAGTCAATCAACTGCGAGCACCTCACCCCCGAGGGCGAGGCCTGCAACGAGTGCGAGTCGTGCCGCGCCTTCAACGAGCAGCGCTCCTATAATATACACGAGCTGGACGCCGCGTCGAACAACTCCGTTGACGACATACGCGAGCTCATCGACCAGGTGCGCATACCGCCACAGATAGGCCGATACAAGGTGTTCATCATCGACGAGGTGCACATGCTCTCGACAGCCGCCTTCAACGCCTTCCTCAAGACACTGGAGGAGCCGCCACGCCACGCCATCTTCATCCTCGCCACCACCGAGCGCCACAAGGTGTTGCCCACCATCCTCTCGCGCTGCCAGACGTATGACTTCACACGCATCGAGCTGACCGACATCGTGGAACACCTGGCCAAGGTTGCCGCCAAGGAGGGAGTGGCCGCCGAGGAGGCTGCACTGCACATCATAGCACAGAAGGCCGACGGTGGCATGCGCGACGCACTCTCGCTCTTCGACCAGATGGTGAGCTACACACAGGGCAACATCACCTACCAGGGCGTCATCGGCAGCCTCAACATACTGGACTACGACTACTACTTCCGCTTCACCGACCTCTTCCTGGAGCACAAGATAAGCGAGACGATGCTGCTCTTCGACGAGGTGCTGCGACACGGTTTCGACGGAGGCAACTTTATCACCAACCTCACCGCACACCTGCGCGACCTGCTCGTGAGCCGCGAACCCGCTACCCTACCCCTGCTGGAGGTGAGCCACGACGTGCGCGAACGCTACCGCGAACAGGCACAGAAATGTCCCGAACGGATGCTCATACACGCCATCAAGCTATGCAACGACTGCGACCTCAACTACCGCGTCAGCAAGAACAAGCGACTGCTCGTGGAGCTCACCCTGATACAGCTGGCACAACTCACCGGCGACCCTGACGAGATAGGCTCGGGGCGTAGCCCTAAGAAGCTGAAACCCCTATTCCACAAGGCGGTAGCCACCGCCACAGCGAGCCAGCCGAAGAGCAGTAGGCCGGTATCGCCCACCACTGCAGGCACCACACAGCCTGCAGCACATGCAACCATAGCCAACAGCCAACAGCCATCGCCGACAGCCACCACAGGAAGCCCCATAGATAGGCTGGGAACCTTCAGCGGAAAGACCGCCACCATGCGCCGCCCGCAAGGATTCTCCATACGCGCCAGCATGAACCGCACGGCAAGCCAAGCTACCGAAAAGGCCACAGACACAGTTGCACAGATGCCACAGACCCCTCAGCAGGCAATACTCGAAGACCTGCCCGTCAGCGAAGAGGGACTCCGCATCTGCTGGAAACAGTTTGCCGCCGCACTGCCCAAAGAAGAATCGGCCATGGCAGGACGTCTCATGAACATACGCCCAGCACTCAAGGAGGGGACGAACGTCATCGTCACCATCGACAACAAAATCGTGGCACAGGACCTCGGAGCGATGAAGTCCTCCATAGAGCACTACCTCAGACAGCAGATGCAGAACCAGCAAATCAGCATACAAATCGTGCTGGAAGAAACACTGCAGACACACCGCATACTGAGCCGCGTGGAACAGTACCAGGCACTGGAACAACGAAACCCCATACTGCGCAAACTCAAGGAGACCCTGGAGCTGGACTTGGAGTAGGGAAAGGAATAATATAGCTGTTGTCCCAAAAAGACAAAATTTCAGCGATGGTGTCACCTGACGACAGGAAGGATCTCGCAGTGTACCTCGCACTCGGCGTGTCGTATCTTTAGTACTTGCTACGCAAGCACAGAAATTAGGCTGCACCTCAGAAATATTCAAATAAATTTGATATTTCGTTCGGCTTGCACTAATTTTGTCATCAATTTAATAAAATGGAATATTATGGCTGAACAGACAGTAAGCGAAAATACAGAGAAAAAGAGTCTGAGCTTCATTGAGCAGATAGTAGTGAACGACCTCGCCGAAGGCAAGAACGGTGGAAAAGTGCAGACACGATTCCCGCCCGAACCCAACGGATACCTACACATAGGACACGCCAAGGCGATATGCCTCGACTTCGGCATGGCACAGAAGTATGGCGGCGTATGCAACCTGCGCTTCGACGACACCAACCCCACCAAGGAGGATGTGGAGTATGTAGAAGCTATCAAGGAGGACATACAGTGGCTCGGCTTCCAGTGGGGCAACGAATACTACGCATCGGACTACTTCCAGCAGCTGTGGGACTTTGCCGTTGACCTCATCAAGCAGGGCAAGGCATACATCGACGAGCAGTCGTCTGAGGAGATTGCCGCACAGAAGGGTACCACCACACAGCCCGGTACCGAGAGCCCCTACCGCAACCGCCCCGTAGAGGAGAGCCTGGAGCTGTTCGAGAAGATGAACCGCGGCGAGATCGAGGAGGGACGTATGGTGCTGCGTGCCAAGATCGACATGGCCAACCCCAACATGCACTTCCGCGACCCCATCATATACCGCGTAGTGAACCATCCGCACCACCGCACAGGCACCACATGGAAGGCCTACCCGATGTATGACTTCGCTCACGGACAGAGCGACTACTTCGAGGGTGTCACCCACTCGCTCTGCACACTGGAGTTTGTGCCTCACCGCCCCCTCTACGACCTCTTCGTCGACTGGGTGAAGAATGGCCAGGACCTCGACGACAACCGTCCCCGCCAGTATGAGTTCAACAAGCTCAACCTCAACTACACCCTCATGAGCAAGCGCAACCTCCTCATATTAGTAAAGGAGGGCCTCGTCAACGGTTGGGACGACCCCCGCATGCCGACCATCTGCGGATTCCGTCGCCGTGGCTACTCGCCCGAATCGATCCGCAACTTCGTGGACAAGATTGGCTACACCACCTACGACGCGCTCAACGACTTTGCCCTGCTCGAGAGCGCCGTGCGCGAAGACCTCAACACCCGCGCCACCCGAGTATCGGCCGTCATCAATCCCGTGAAGCTCGTCATCACCAACTATCCCGAGGAACAGGTGGAGGTGATGGAGGCCATCAACAACCCCGAAGACCCCGAAGCAGGCACACACACCATCGAGTTCAGCCACGAGCTGTGGATCGAGCGCGAAGACTTCATGGAGGATGCCCCGAAGAAATACTTCCGCATGACTCCCGGCCAGGAGGTGCGCCTGATGAATGCCTACATCGTGAAGTGCACCGGCTGCAAGAAGGACGACGAGGGCAACATCATCGAGGTATATGCCGAGTATGACCCCGACACCAAGACCGGCATGCCCGGCAGCAACCGCAAGGTGAAGGGTACGCTCCACTGGGTGAGCTGCGCCCACTGTCTGAAAGCCGAGGTGCGCCTCTACGACCGTCTTTGGAAGGTAGAGAACCCGCGCGACGAGATGGCAGCCATCCGCGAGGCCAAGGGATGCGACGCACTGGAAGCGATGAAGGAAATGATCAACCCCGACTCACTGAAGGTGCTCACCGAATGCTACGTGGAACGCTACCTGGCCGAGGCCAAGCCACTCGACTACCTGCAGTTCCGCCGCATCGGCTACTTCAACGTCGACAAGGAGTCTACCGCAGAGCACCTCGTATTCAACCGCACCGTATCGCTCAAGGATACCTGGAGCAAAATGAATAAGTAAAAATTAAACAAACTGTGTTTATATTTGTTACTCCCTATAGCAAGGTAGTACAGATATAAACACTTTTTATATGAAAGATCAGTTCGCATCATATTTCGACAAACCAGAGTTCAAGCATATCCTAGCCCGCTATGAGGAGATGCTGCAAATCGGAGACAACTACTATTTCGAGGACTCCGAACTGACCGACATCGCCGAATACTACGCCATGCTGGGCGACTCGCTCGGGGCCGAAGGAGCACTCGACTATGCCCTGCAGCTACACCCCGGCAGCATTGATGCCCTCATTTTCAAAGCTCGTGCACGGCTCATCAACGGACAAGTGAGTGAGGCCATGCTGATAGCCGAGAAGCTCACCGACAACAACGACCGGGAGGTACTCTTCCTGAGAGCGGAGCTTATGATGGCTACCGAAAAGGACCATAAGGCCTACGACATATTCAGGGCACTCATCGAACTGGAGAGATACAGCGCCAACACCTATGTCGACATCATCGACCTGCTGCTCGACAACATGAAGCAAGAGCAAGCCACCCTATGGATCGAAGAGGCCATCGCCCGATACCCCGACTATCCCCAACTGCTGGAGTCGGCCGCCTATTGCCACATCCTGGAAAAGCAGTTCGACAAAGCCATCGACATATACAACCGCCTGCTCGATACTGATGCCTACAACATCGTCTATTGGGAAGAGCTGGGCAAGATATATTTCCAGACCGAGCAGTACGACAAGGCCATCGAATCCTTCGAGTTTGCCATAGCCATCAACGACAAAGACTGCTACTACGCTATGCATGCCATAGCCAACAGCTACTTCAACATAGGCAACTACGAGAAAGCCGAGGAGTATTACCTGCACATCAGCCACGACTATCCGGGAGCAGCCAATGCACTCTACCACATGGGCATCTGCCGCATAAACATGAACGATGACGACAAGGCACTGGAGTACCTGACCGAAGCACTCATCGAGACAACCGACGGCACAGAGGAGCAGGGCCAGATATACAGCCAGCTGTCGCTCATCTTCAGCCGCAAGGGAGAGCACAAGAAGGCAGTCACCTACATCGAGGAAGCACTGAAAATATACCCCGACAACCAGGAACTGACCATCATGAAGGGGCACGAGCTACTGTGCCAAGGCCACCTCGAGGAGAGCAACCAAGCCTTCGTCGAAGCACTCAACAACAGTGCCGAGAACACCGAGCGCTCGCTCTTCCTCATCGGCGTATCCATGCTCGAGAACGGACTCTACAACATGAGCTACTACATTCTACGCCAGCTCAAGGACAACCCCGAGATCGACCCCTCGGCACTCTACCCCTACCTGTGCATGTGCGAATGGGTTCTCAACGAGAAACAATTCAAGGAGACACTCTCCGAAGCCCTTGTGCAATGCCCGCAAAAGACCTATGAGATATTCACACTCGAACCCGCCCAAGGAGAGAGCGTCGACAACATGATACAACGGCTCAAAGCTATTCAACAACCATAACCAACTATTCAAAATTTACAAACACGACATGGAATCCGTACAATTCATCCAATGGTGCCTAGACAACCTAAATTACTGGACCATCACCCTGCTGATGGCTATCGAGAGCTCTTTCATACCCTTCCCCTCTGAAGTTGTAGTGCCTCCCGCCGCCTACAAGGCTGCTGCAACAGGCGAGCTCAGCGTATGGCTAGTCATCTTCTTCGCCACCGTGGGAGCCATCATCGGCGCTCTCGTCAACTACTACCTGGCCCTGTGGCTAGGAAAGCCCATCGTATACAAGTTTGCCAATAGCCGCATCGGCCACATGTGCCTGCTCGACCAGGAGAAGGTAGAAACCGCCGAGAAATTCTTCCGCAAGCATGGAATCATCGCCACACTCATCGGACGTCTTGTCCCTGCTGTGCGCCAGCTCATCTCCATCCCTGCCGGACTGTCCAAGATGAACATAGCCAAGTTCATTGCCTTCACCGCCCTCGGCGCAGGTTTGTGGAATGGCGTGCTGGCTGCCCTCGGCTGGTACCTCGAAGCCATCGTGCCCGAAGACCAGCTCATAGGCACTGTCACCGAATATAGCCACGAGATAGGCTACGTGATCATCGCTGTTGTAGCCCTCGCACTCGGATATATTATATATAAAGGAGTGAAGAAGAAATAAGACATCCGAAGAATCCCTAAAGGGCATGATAATATGATTGCGGAGTTGCCATACCGATTGTATGCGGCCCCGCAATCTTCTTGTTATCGGAAATCCCCAAATAAATTTGCATATCCGTTCCGTTTACATTAATTTTGCACCTTAATATAAATAGGTGTATAATATACATACGATATATGAGCAAGAAATTTACCGAATATGGTCAGCTTAACCTCTCAGATGTGAACAAAGAGGTGCTGAAGACTTGGGACGAGAAGGATGTGTTTACCAAGAGTATGACCGAACGTGAGGGATGCCCCTCGTTTGTGTTCTATGAGGGTCCTCCCTCGGCAAACGGTATGCCGGGTATTCACCACGTGATGGCACGTACCATCAAGGACGTGTTCTGCCGCTACAAGACGATGAAGGGCTTCCAGGTGAAGCGCAAGGCGGGTTGGGACACCCACGGCTTGCCTGTAGAGCTGGGCGTGGAGAAGGCGATGGGTATCACCAAGGAGGATATCGGTAAGACCATCTCTGTGGCCGACTATAACGCTGCCTGCCGCAAGGATGTGATGAAGTTTACCAAGGAGTGGACCGACCTCACCCACCAGATGGGCTATTGGGTAGACCTCGACAATCCCTATATCACCTACGACAACCGCTATATAGAGACCCTGTGGTGGCTCCTCAAGCAGCTCTACAACAAGGGCCTGCTCTACAAGGGATACACCATACAGCCCTATTCGCCTGCAGCAGGTACGGGACTCAGCTCACACGAACTCAACCAGCCCGGATGCTACCGCGACGTGAAGGACACCACCGTAGTGGGCCAGTTCCGCATGAAGAACCCCAAGCCCGAGATGGCTGAGTGGGGTACACCATACTTCATTGCATGGACCACCACACCTTGGACACTGCCCTCAAATACGGCACTCTGCGTGGGTCCCAAGATTGACTATGTGGCCGTGCAGACCTACAACGCCTACTCTGGCGAGAAGATGACCGTGGTATTGGCCAAGGCACTCCTCGGCATGCACTTTAACCCCAAGGCTGCTGACCTCGCACTTGAGGACTATAAGCCCGGCGACAAGCTCGTACCCTTCAAGGTGGTGGGCGAGTACAAGGGTACCGACCTCGTGGGCATGGAGTATGAGCAGTTGCTCCCCTGGGTGAAGCCCGTGAGCGTAGACGAGAACGGACAGTGGCACGATGCTTCGGCACAGGCTTTCCGCGTAATCCCCGGCGACTATGTGACCACCGAGGATGGTACGGGTATCGTACATATCGCTCCCACCTTTGGTGCCGACGACGCCTTTGTGGCCCGTGCAGCAGGCATCCCCTCGCTCTTCATGATCAACAAGAAGGGTGAGACACGCCCCATGGTGGACCTCACCGGTAAGTTCTACCTCATGGAGGAGCTCGACGAGAACTTCCTCGCCACATGCGTCAACCAGGAGCTCTACAAGGAGTATGAAGGACGTTGGGTGAAGAACGCTTACGACCCGCAGTTCATGGTCGATGGTCGCTACGATGAGAAGGCCGCCGCTGCTGCCGAGTCGCTCGACGTATACATCTGTATCAACATGAAGGCTGCCAACAAGGCATTCAAGATAGAGAAGCACGTGCACAACTATCCGCACTGCTGGCGCACCGACAAGCCTGTGCTCTACTATCCGCTCGACTCATGGTTTATCCGCTCTACCGCAGTGAAGGAGCGTATGATGGAGCTCAACAAGACCATCAACTGGAAGCCCGAGAGCACCGGTACTGGCCGCTTCGGCAAGTGGCTCGAGAACCTCAACGACTGGAACCTCAGCCGCTCACGCTACTGGGGCACTCCGCTGCCTATCTGGCGCAGCGAGGCAGGTGAGGAGATCTGCATCGGCTCGGTAGAGGAGCTCTACAACGAGATTGAAAAGTCTATCGCCGCAGGCTTCATGACCAGCAACCCCTACAAGGAACTGGGCTTCGAGCCGGGCGTATATAATAAGGACAACTACGACAAGATTGACCTCCACCGCCCCTATGTGGACGACATCGTCCTCGTGTCGGAGAGCGGCAAGCCCATGCGCCGCGAGCTCGACCTCATCGACGTGTGGTTCGACTCAGGTGCTATGCCCTATGCACAGCTGCACTATCCATTCGAGAACAAGGAGATCGTCGACGACCGCTCCTACTATCCTGCCGACTTCATCGCCGAGGGTGTGGACCAGACACGCGGATGGTTCTTCACACTCCACGCCATCGCCACTATGGTGTTCGACAGCGTGGCCTACAAGAACGTTATCTCCAACGGTCTCGTGCTCGACAAGAACGGCAACAAGATGTCGAAGCGCTTGGGTAACGCCGTAGACCCCTTCGGCGCCATCGAGAAGTATGGTAGCGACCCCTTGCGCTGGTACATGATTACCAACTCATCGCCCTGGGACAACCTCAAGTTCGACGAAGAAGGTGTAGTAGAGGTGATGCGCAAGTTCTTCGGCACACTGCACAACACCTATAAGTTCTTCGCTCCCTATGCCAACCTCGACGGCTTCCACTACGGTGAGGCCGAGGTGCCTGTAGCCGAGCGCCCCGAGATTGACCGCTGGATTATCTCTGAACTGAACACCCTGATAAAGAATGTGGATGCCTGCTACGCCGACTACGAGCCTACTCGTGCCGGACGTCTCATCAACGACTTTGTCAACGACAACCTCTCCAACTGGTATGTACGTCTCTGCCGCAAGCGTTTCTGGGGCGCTGGCTATACCGAAGATAAGTTGGCCGCATACCAGACCCTTTATACCTGTCTTGAGACTGTAGTGAAGCTGATGGCTCCCATCGCCCCCTTCTATGCCGACAAGCTCTATATGGACCTTGTGCGTGCTACAGGCCGCGATACCGTAGACTCAGTACACCTCGCACAGTTCCCCGTGTGTGATGATGCCCTTGTGGACAAGGAGCTCGAGTTGCGCATGGAGATGGCACAGAAGATCTCTTCTATGGGCTTGGCACTGCGCAAGAAGGTGAACATCATCGTGAAGCAGCCCCTGCAGAAGCTCATGGTACCTGTAGATGCAGAGATGAAGGCACGCCTCGAGGCTGTGAAACCCCTCATCATGAACGAGGTGAACGTCAAGGAGATTGACTTCGTGGAGGGCGCTTCGGACATCCTCGTGAAGAAGGTGAAGTGTAACTTCAAAATCTTGGGTAAGAAGTTCGGTCCCTTGATGAAGCAGGTAGCTGCAGCCGTGGCAGTGATGAGCCAGGAGCAGATTGCCGAGCTCGAGAGCACCGGTCGCCTCACCCTCGACCTTGCAGGCACACCTGCCGAGATTGAAGCAGGCGAGGTAGAGATCTACAGCGAGGACATCCCCGGCTGGGTAGTAGCCAACGAGGGCGTACTCACCGTAGCGCTCGACGTCACCGTCACCGACGAGCTCCGTCGCGAGGGTATCGCCCGTGAATTGGTGAGCAAGATACAGAACATCCGTAAGAGTAGCGGATTCGAGATCGTAGACCGCATCGCCGTGACCTTGAGCAGCAATGAGTACAGCAACGCTGCCATCAAGGAGCACAAGGCATACATCTGCAATCAGGTGCTTGCCGACAACCTGACCATAGGTGAAGTGGCCGACGGCGTTGAACTCGAGTTTGACGGATTTACACTGCAGGCAAAAGTAGAAAAGATTTAGTATTAACATATAGGTTAGGGCTTTGTCCCTACCCCCCCTTTAACAACGTAAAAAAACTATGGCAGAAAAAACACGCTACACTGACGAGGAACTGGAAGAGTTCCGCGCCATCATTTTAGAGAAGCTGGAATTGGCCCAACGCGACTACGACAACCTGAAGGGTTCGTTGAGCAACCGTGACAACAACACCGACAATGACACGGCTCCTACCTATAAGATTCTGGAAGAGGGTGCCAACACGCTCTCCAAGGAGGAGACCATGCGTCTGGCCCAGCGTCAGATGAAGTTTATCCAGAGCCTGCAAGCTGCTCTCGTGCGTATCGAGAACAAGACGTATGGTATCTGCCGCGAGACAGGCAAGCTCATTCCCGCAGGCCGTCTCCGTGCTGTACCTCACGCTACGCTGAGCATCGAGGCCAAGCAGGGAAAGAAATAAAAGAATAATTGATGAAGCTAAAACTATCCGATGGGCGCATGGCTGCTCTTATAGTGGCCATCTGCCTTATTATAGACCAAGTAATCAAGTTGGCGGTGAAACTCAACATGCGTTTGCACGAGAGCATCCACGTCACCGATTGGTTTTACATCTACTTTACCGAGAATCCCGGCATGGCATTTGGCATGGAGATATTCGGGAAGATTTTCCTGACGCTCTTCCGCATCATTGCCGTAGGATGTTTCGTGTATTACCTTTATAAGATACGTGGCAAGGGTTTTCCGCGAGGATATATTGCGTGTGTGGCCTTGATTATTGCGGGTGCGGCAGGTAATATCTTCGATTGTGTGTTCTATGGCCCCCTGTTTTCGGAGAGTACACCTTATGCTATTTCTGAGCTGGTACCCTGGGGCGAGGGATATGCACCCTTATTAAAAGGAAAGGTGGTGGATATGTTTTACTTCCCCTTGGTAGAGTGGAATTGGCCCGACTGGCTCCCCTTTATCGGAGGCGAACATTTCATCTTTTTCAGTCCCATCTTCAACTTTGCCGATGCCTGCATTAGCTGTGCAGTCATAGCCGTATTGTTGTTTTATAGTAAATGCATGAACTGGGGATTAGAAGGTCCCGGCAACGCCATAGATGAAAAGAAAGCTACGAAATAGCCTATTGGCAATCACCGCAGCGATGCTGACCCTAGTTTCATGCGGAGAGGACAAACGTTCTGATGTCATTCCTCCCAAGAAACTAGAGTCCATATTGTACGATTACCATTTGGCACAAGTCATGATCAGCGACCTTCCTTCCTCAGAGCGCTATAAGAAGGATCTCTACTTCGACTATATATATGAGAAGCATGGAGTAAGCAAGGAGCAGATTGATTCCTCATTGGTATACTATGCCCGCTACCCAGAAGACTTGTCGGACATCTATACTAGATTGTCATCACGCATTGAGAGCAACATTCAGCATATAGAAAATGAAAGACGGCAGGTAGTAGCTCGAGCAGCAAAAGCCGTAGAAGGAGATTCTGCAAACCTGTGGTACGACACCCCGCTCGTTCAGCTCTACCCTTCAGAACTCACCAACCACTTTAGTTTCATTATACCCAACGACACCAACTTCAAGGCCAACGACCGCTTGGCGTGGAACGGAGAAGTCCAATTCCTACATGCAGAAGCCGACTCACTGAATCGCTACCTACAATTGGCCTTTACAGCAGAGTTTGCCAACGACTCCCTGTTGTCAGTAGACACAGTGCTTTATACCACAGGTTCATTCCACCTGCAAATTGCAGATACTGCCGGCATGCAGCTCAACAAACTGTATGGCAATGTCTACTACAAGAACAACGATACCGTCACATCCGGCGTCCTGCTACATCAGATAGAGTTGATGCGATATCGCCATATAGAGTCCACAGACACTTTATTCACCGACTCTATTCATACCCGCATCGATTCCGTCAAAGTTAGCGACACTAGCATTTCTACCGAACAGGAAGAGCGCAAATAACGAAATCATTATGGCTCGCTACTATTCCCACCTAATCATACTACCCGACGAGAGTCATCTTGAAGACTTCATCGTAGAGCTCAATGGGAATCACCTATCCTACTACCCTTTTGTGGGAGAGATTCATTCAACCACTTATATAGAGAAACCTATCCTACTAAGTTACAGAAGCGATTTAGAGGGCAAGACCGTAGCACTATCCCAACTAGCATGGGCACTACGCGATAACACATCCACCGACACCAACATATATGCATATGCCCTGACACCCTGTCCCTCATGTGCAGGCGAACGATTTACAGCCAAAAGACTCTAAGCATACCCATCTTACTTTGCCCGGTTAACGCAATCGCTCCAGCGCTTTAACAAAAAGAGCTTGTGACTGAACCATTCCCGACTCCAGATGTTATATAGTCGAGCAACAGCACAAGCTGCTACCTTACATAAATAACTTTTTCTTAATCATTCAATCTACCTGGCTGCCTTCCTTAGTGATAAGGGGGGTAGCTACCAGTTTGGAAGTAAGGCTGCTTGTTATCCGCGTGCTTCGTCTATGTATCCAAACGCTTCGCGGCACTTGGCGCTTATCCATGTCCAGTCTTTGGCTGCTACCACTTCTTTGGGGAAGAGGTTGCTTCCCATACCGACGCATGTGACACCGGCTTTAATCCAAGCCGTGAGGTTCTCCTTGGTAGGCTCTACACCACCTGTGACCATCAGCATTGACCAAGGCATAGGAGCCTTCACGTTTTTCACAAACGAGGGGCCGCCAACGTTGCCTGCGGGGAATACTTTGCAGAGGTCGCATCCGCACTCCTGGGCAAAGCCAATCTCACTTACGGAACCACATCCGGGAGTTTACGTGATGAGCCTGCGGTTACAAACCTTGGCCACTTCGGGGTTGAACAGCGGGCCAACGATGAAGTTGGCGCCCAACTGTATATATAGTGCTGCTGTAGCGGGATCTACCACAGAACCCACACCCATCACCATCTCGGGGCACTCACGTGCCACCCATTTGTTGAGTTCGCCGAACACTTCGTGGGCGAAATCGCCTCGGTTGGTAAACTCGAATGCGCGTACGCCTCCTTCGTAGCAGGCTTTCACCACCTGCTTGGCGGTTTCCACATCGCTATGGTAGAATACGGGAACCATTCCTGTGCTCTTCATCACCGAGAGCACCTGCATCTTATTGAATCTTGCCATTTTCAGAGTCTTATTAGTTTGTTGGTTTTTGAATTTGCTGGTACTGGTTAGAGTGAACTGAGTAACTCACAAACTCAAAAGCTTAAATACTATCGTTGTACACGTCCACTAGCATCGCCACCGGCAAGTGCCTCTACCTCTTCTACGGATACCATATTGAAATCACCAGGGATGGTATGCTTGAGAGCCGATGCGGCTACAGCAAACTCGAGTGCTTCGCCCTGTGTGGCTTTGGTGAGGAGTCCGTGTATTACGCCGCCCGAGAAAGAATCGCCGCCGCCTACGCGGTCGACGATGTGCAGGTGGTAGGACTTGGAGAAGCAGTAGTTCTCACCGTCGTACAGCATACCTGCCCAGTCGTTATCGCTGGCCGAGATGGAGGTACGCAGGGTGATGGCCACTTTTTCGAAACCGAATTTGTCGGCCAGCTGCTTCGCTACCGACTTGTAGCCCTCGTGGTTGAGCTTGCCGCCGTAGATATCGGTGGCCTCCGCCTCGATGCCGAACACGTCCTTGGCATCCTCCTCGTTGGAGATGCACACATCCACATACCGGCAGAGCCTGGTCATAGCCTCCCGCGCCTCGTCGCGGGTCCAG
>CANBEE010000026.1 GCA_947367415.1 uncultured Bacteroidales bacterium | reverse complement strand
AGTACTATCTGAGCTATTCATTTCCCTGTCACCGAATTCGCTCGCGTCTTCCTCGTCGTAGCTTTCGTATTCCTTCTTCGCGGAATCAAACGCCGTTTTAGCCTCAGCCCTGTTCACTTCACCACCAAATTCTTCAACCCATTCCTCGAACGATATCGTGCCGTTAGTCGTTTCCATAGCCTCCATAGCACTGTCGAATAACTCATTGTTGGAAGCGCCAGCGTTATCAGGCTGGATTTCGTCATCTTCCTCTTCCTCGGATTCTTCAGGAATGTCGTAATCGAACAACGAACCCATGTCAATGCTGAACAAATTCCTCACAAAACCCTTGTCAACTTTCTTGCCCCCGGAATCGGAGTCGTTTTTAGCAGCAGCCTTGTCCTTCTTCTCCATGCTACGCAGCAACTCGTTGGTGTAGTCGTCCAACCCGTCGTCCCCATACTCGTCATCCCAATCCTCGTTCAAACGGCTACGGAGCGTTTCTTTGACAGATTCCATGACAATCCTACCCAATTGCCTGTCGTCAAGTCTTATAATCTGTTTTGCCATTTTATCAAAATTATTGCTTTCATTATAAATATCCACACTACACGAAAACACAAAAACAAACTTTTTTGAAAAAAAAATCTCAAATATTTTGTCAGTTCAAAAATAACCCGTACCTTTGCATCGCAATTGAAAAAGAGATGCACTCTTAGCTCAGTTGGTAGAGCAATTGACTCTTAATCAATGGGTCCAGGGTTCGAGTCCCTGAGGGTGTACAAAGAGGTCAACCAATAGGTTGACCTCTTTTCTTTTTATACACCCGTAGCCCTACAAAGATGCGACAACATACCCGAATTTTACACATCCACCACGAAGGTGCGCATTATGCAAGGCAATATTCGTATTTAATGGGCATTTTTCCCAACATATTTTTGCAATTAAAAAGGGTAAAGCGTATATTTGCATTCACTAAAAACCGAGGATAGCGTACGCTTCCTTTCAAAAAAAACATATTTATGAAAAAGACTTTAGTAGATTTGTTTGAGGAATCAGTCCGCAAATTTGCCAATAACACTTTTTTGTTGGAAAAGACGGACAAAGTATTTGAGCCCACCACTTACAAAGAGGTACAGAAGAAGGTATACCAGTTAGGTGCTGGTTTGCAGGCCATGGGTGTAAAGAAGGGCGACAATATGGCATTGCTCAGCGAAGGCCGCAACATGTGGGTCATCGGAGAGTTGGCCATGTTCTATGCAGGTGCTGCCAATGTACCCTTGTCAATCAAGTTGGAAGAGAGCAACGACCTGATGTTCCGCCTCATCCATGGTGACGTTAAATATATGATGGTATCAGGCAACCAGCTTAAGAAGGTACGACTGATCAAGGACAAGCTCCCCGCAGTAGAGAAGATCATCGTATTTGATGCACAAGAGCACTACGAAGATCGTGAGATAGCCTTAGCTGAGGTACAGCAGATGGGCGACGAATGGCTCAATACACACACCATGGAGGAGTTCCTCGCCGTAGGACAGTCACTCCAGAACGACGATATCGCTACCATCACCTACACCAGTGGAACCACCGCTGACCCCAAGGGTGTAGTGCTCACACACCGCAACTACACATCAAACGTAGAGCAGGCCTGTACACTTGTAGATATCGACGAGACATGGCGTACACTCATCATCCTGCCGCTCGACCACTGCTTCGCTCACGTGGTTGGCTTCTACATCATGATGGCATGCGGCGCTACTGCAGCTACCGTACAGGTAGGCCGTACAGGTGCCGAGACATTGCGCAACATACCTTTAAATATAAAAGAAGTACGTCCCCACTTCATTCTCAGTGTTCCATCGTTGGCCAAAACCTTCAAGAAGAACATCGAATCGGGCATCAAGAAGGAAGGTGCAATGACTGTTCGCCTCTTTAATTGGGGTATGGCCGTAAAGCAATGCTACTACGGAGACAGCAACCTCGACTCAAAGGGTCTGCGTGCATTGCTCAAGCCACTCGTATGGTTGTTCGATAAGGTATTGTTCTCTAAGGTACGCGACAACTTTGGTGGCGAGCTCCGCTTCTTCATCGGTGGCGGCGCCCTTCTCGACAAGGACTTGCAGAAGTTCTATGTAGGTGTAGGCATGCCCATGTTCCAGGGATACGGACTTTCTGAGGCTACTCCCGTTATCTCATCAAACGGTCCCGACCTCTATCGCTTCGGCTCAAGCGGTAAGCTTGTCAAGCCCATCGAAGTGAAGATTTGCGACAGCGAAGGCAAAGAGCTTCCCGTAGGCGAACTCGGAGAAATCGTTGTAAAGGGCGAGAACGTCATGAAGGGATACTGGAAGAATCCCGAATCAACAGCAGACACCGTTCGCGACGGATGGCTTTACACCGGCGACCTTGGCTACATGTCAAAAGAGAACCTGCTCTATGTAAAGGGCCGTTTCAAGAGTCTTCTTATCTCAAGCGACGGTGAGAAATACAGCCCCGAAGGTATCGAAGAGGCATTTGTAGAGCATCTGGCTACGGTAGATCAAGTAATCCTCTACAACAACCAATCACCCTACACCATCGCCCTGCTCGTGCCTAATAAGGAGAATATCCGCACCAAACTGAAAGAGCAAGGACTCGACCTCAGCACCGAAGAGGGCCGTAAGGCAGGTGTACAACTCATCGATGCCGATATCGCTCGTTTCAAGAAGGGCGGTGACTTGGCAGAGCTCTTCCCCGACCGCTGGCTGCCCAGCACCTTTGCTGTATTGCCCGAGGCTTTCACCGAGCAGAATGGAATGATGAACAGCACCATGAAGATTGTGCGCGGCAAGATCGAGAAGGCATATGCCGACCGCATCGAGTCACTTTACACTCCAGAAGGCAAGAGCGTACTCAACGAAAAGAACTTGGATTCACTGAAATAAGAGAATCTGACTAATTTACATTAAAAGGAGGGGTGTCATTCGTTTTTGACACCCCTCCATATTTCATTCCAAATAAAGGCTATTCACAGTCTGAACAAGCACTAACCTCTTAGATAAGCCCTTATCACGCATAGCTATGTATGCCACCCAACAGGAAATTGACGCCGAAGTAGGTCATCAGTACGGTGAGGAAGGCGAGGATGCAGTAGCGGTGCAGTGCCATGGGGCGGGCAAACCACGGCATGGAGCGGCTGTGGAGCGGGGCGGCATAGATGAGCATCGTGATGAGTGCCCACACCTCCTTGGGGTCCCAGCCCCAGTAGCGGCCCCACGACACGTTGGCCCATACAAGCACGACGACAAGATGCGCCACCTGGTGAAGGACAACAGCTCCCTCATCCTCGTGATGGGGCGCTTCGGCATCTCGCTGGGATTTGGCGATATGACCGTGCACGACGTGTGCCACATGCACGGCGTCGACGAGGCCACCTTCCTCGAGGTAGCCAACTTCGTTTCCGACAAGCCCTACAGCCACGAGTCCGTGTCGCTGCCCTCGCTCATCGGCTACCTCAAGCAGGCCCACGAATACTTCCTCGACTTCAACCTCCCCACCCTGCGCCGCAAGCTCATCGAGGCCATCGACTGCTCGGGCAGCAACAACATCGCCATGCTCATCCTCCGCTTCTATGACGACTACGTGGCCGAGGTGCGCAAGCATATGGAGCACGAGAACGAGGTTGTCTTTGCCTACGTCGAGCAGCTCCTGCAGGGCTTCCTCAGCCGCGACTACTCCATCAAGGACTTTGCCGGCAAGCACACCCCCATGAGCGACAAGCTAAAGGAGCTCAAGGACATCATCATCCGCTACTGCCCCGAGAAGAACAACTACCTGCTTAATGCCGTATTGCTTGATATCCTCCTCTGCGAGCAGGACCTCACCTCGCACTGCATGATCGAGGACCACCTCTTCGTGCCCTCCGTCAAGCTCGTGGAGCAGCAGCTCGCCCAGAGCGGCACCATCCTCTACACCGACGACACCGACACCGACCCTGCCGACCGCGACAGGTCGGACCTCCTGAGCGACCGCGAGAAAGACATCCTCATCAGTATCACCAAAGGGCTGAGCAACAAAGAGATTGCCGACACCCTCTGCCTCTCGGTGCACACCGTGGCCACCCACCGCCGCAACATATCGCAGAAGCTACAGATACACAGCACCGCCGGCCTCATCATCTACGCCATCGCCAACAAGCTCGTCCGCATCGAGGACATACAGCAGTGAGGGTGGATTATCTGTTCAGCACCGACACGAGGTAGTCGCATTTCTGCTTGTCGCCCAGAGTCTTGCCTTTGTCGCACGAGAGCTTCACGCAGGGGTGCCATTCGCGCGACTCGGTAATGCGACCACGCACGAGCTTGATGACGATGTTCATGGGCGAGCAGCCGGTGACGTCGCAGGTGAGGAAGGTACCCACACCGTAGCTGTCGACAATCTTGCCCTCGCAGTAGCGGTGTATCTCGATGGCGCGGGCAATGTCGAGTCCGTTGCTGAAGACGGCCTGCTTGGTCATGGGGTCAATGCCCAGCTGCTTGTACTTCTGTACGATGAGGTCCACCTGCTCCTCCTCACGGCCGCTGTCGATGCGCAGTCCCGAGAAGGTCATGGCCATGCGCTTGGAGAGGTTGTTGAAGAAGACGCGGTCGCCGAAGCAGTCGTAGAGGAAGATACCCACGTTGCCGTCGTAGACCTCGCTCCACTTGTTCATCACGTTGTAGTTGCACTCGATGACGCCACTAACGATCTCCTCGAACGAGATGCACTGGTGTGACATGGTGCCCAGGCAGGGGATGCCCTTCTTCATGGCAAAGTAGACGTTCGATGTGCCGGTGAATCGGCCGCACTGTCCGTCGGTCTCGCCCTTCACCTCGCGGTACGATTGCATCAGGGCATCGATGACGCGCTCCTGATGGGCAAAGGAGAAGCGGCGACGGGTACCCATATCGCCCAGGGTGAGCCCACCATGACATATCTGACGGCCCTTGTCGAGGCTCTTGGCATACTCAGCCTCGGCATCGTACTTGTCGGCATCACCGTTGAGGATATGCATAAGCTCCGATATGGTGGCCAGAATGGGCATCTCCCAGATGATGGTGCTCCACCACTTGCCCTTGACGCTGATGTCGAGATGACCCTCTTCGTCCTGTGTGATGGTGAGCTCTGCGGGATTGAACCGGAAGCCGCGCAGGAAGACATTGATGAACCAATAGGGCAGGAAGGGAAAGGTACGGGTCATATACTCGCGCTCCTCGTCAGTGATGGTGACCTCGGCCAAGTGCTCGAGCTGCTCGCGCAGCAGGGCATCGAAGCCCTTAGGGTAGCAAGTGCGGTTGCGGTCAAAGAAGCTGTACTCGGTCTCGGCACGGGGGTATTTCTGCAGTACATAATACATGCAGGTGAAGGTGTAGAGGTCGTTGTCGGTAAAGTGGGTGATGATTTGTTTCATGGCGAGTTCGTTTTATTACGAAATAGTTTTCGCAAAAGTAATAAGAATCTGTGAGAGAAAGAGAAAAAGCGTGAAGATTTTTATCTCACGCCACCACTTTGGATATCCCGAGGTTGTCCTCAACTCTGCAAATGTACGATAATTCTCGTAAGATTGACTCACTTACACAGATTTTTATCTCCGCCTTAGTTCCTTTTCCAGTTCCAGCAGTTCCTGCATGTCCTCCTCATCAGCCCGAGTGGCTTCGAGTTGTTTGCGACGGGCGTGGAAGTCATCGTAGATGTGCTCAGCAAGTTCTTCGGCTCGCTTGTTGCTGATGGAGCCATTGCCAACAAGCAATGGTTGCTCGTTTGAGACAAGTATCTTGTCAACATTCTCACGCCAGAAATCCATCGTGAGATTCTGACGGTTCTTGGCACGAAACTCAGCTGTTTCGAGGAAGATGACAACGAGTCGGTTGAGCGAATCAAGCTCATCGTATGTCAAGTAATTCTTGGCAATGATAACGTCTTGCTTGCGCACGATGCTCCCTTTCCAGGCTATCAGTCCCATATTAGGGAGCTCGGCATTGGCTCGATTGCAGATAATCTCTGCGGCGGTCATACCTGTTACCGCGAAGAGCAGTTTGTTTTGTGTGTAGGCATAGAACATTTGCGTGGCTTTGTCCGTAGCATCATAGTCAACACTTAGCTTGAACAGGTCACGCACGCTTCTGATAGAAGCGTTTTTCCGAAGCACGGATATCGCAAATCTGCGACAGCAGTTCGTCGAAATAGTCGGGACGGCCATCTGGTTTTTTCAGCCGCTCCACATCCATGACACTGGGATATGGCTGATATACTGTATGGTATGAGCGGCCAGAGACGTGCTTGCAGCTGTGCGGAATCACCACTCGTATTCCTCCACGTAGGCATCGGAGTCGGGAAGGTCGGTGATGCCTAAGCGGGTCATGGCTTGGCGGATGTGCTCTTGGGTGGCAGGGTCGATGAGGCGCTCGCCTGCACGGAGGCGGAAGTAGCGGGTGTGACCGAAGTCGTGCTCCAAGGTTTGGCGCAGGGCATTGGCTTGGTGTACGGTGAGGCCCGAGAGCATCTTCACGAAGCCACGGGCATAGCGCACCTTCGCGGCCGAATGGGACACGGGGCAGTCGCCCTCTGTGGCGGCGAGGTAGGCGGGGTTGATGATGGAGATGGACTGCTCGTCGGGCGACAGCATCTGCAAGGCTACGCTGCGCAGGCACTCGGCAGCACGCGGGCAGTCTGTTTTGATACACAAACGGAAGGTCTTGGGCATGGGGCGAAGCGAGGTGGTATTCTTCATAGCGGAAGTCTTTTATATCGCGAATTTACAAAAAAAAATCCCGCAATGCCATAGTCTATAGAGAGAAATAGATTATTATCTCTAAAAAATCCCTAAAAGCGAAGTTTGTGATATTTATCCGTCCATAAATGTAATGAACTGCTCCTGTAGAGGCGATACTTTTGCACTCCTGTTTGTTATTATTAACGAAATATTAGAAAATCTGATGGAGAAGAAAAATTACTACAACCTGCACTACAAGGCTGTGAAGGAGCTGTTGCATACCGACACCGTACAGGGACTCACCGAGCACGAGGTCCAGGAGCGCCTCAGGGAGTATGGCTACAACGAGTTTAAGAAACGCGAGCACACGACACTGTGGCAGAAGTTCGTGGCGCAGTTCAAGAGCTTTATGATTATCGTGCTGCTCATCGCGGCGGCCATCTCGGGCGTCACGGGCTATATGAATGGCGAGGGTATGACCGACGCGCTCATCATCCTGGTCATCCTCGTGGCCAATGCCATCATCGGCATGGTGCAGGAGTCGAAGGCGGAGAAGTCGCTCGATGCCCTGGAGCGCATGGCCGCACCGCGCTGCAAGGTGGTGCGCGATGGGGAGCGCCGCATCATCGAGTCGCGCGAACTGGTGCCGGGCGACATCGTGGAGATAGAGACGGGCGACAGCATCCCTGCCGACCTGCGCCTCACCGAGGCCATCAACCTGAAGGTGCAGGAGGCTGCGCTGACGGGCGAGTCGGTGCCCGTGGAGAAGAGCACCGAGTCCATCGAGGGCGATGCCTCCATAGGCGACAGGGTAAACATGGCGTTTGCCTCGTGCAGCGTCACCTACGGCCGTGGACGTGGCATCGTGGTGGCTACGGGGACCGATTCCGAGATGGGCAAGATAGCAGCCATGATAGAGTCGGTGCCCGAGATGAAGACCCCCATGCAGGTGCGCCTCGACCAGCTGGGCCGCGTGCTGGCCATCGTGAGCCTCGTGGTGTGTGGCATCATCTTCGTCATCGGGCTCTGCTACGGACGTCCGCTGATGGAGATGTTCATGACGGCCGTGAGCCTTGCCGTGGCTGCCATCCCCGAGGGACTGCCTGCTGTGTCGACCATCGTGCTCGCCCTGGGTGTGCAACGCCTGGCCAAGCAGAACGCCATCGTGCGCAACCTGCCCTCTGTGGAGACGCTGGGCAGCACCACGGTCATCTGCTCGGACAAGACGGGTACGCTGACGCAGAATCGCATGACGGTGGTGGAGACCGTGAGAGGCGTGTCCAATTCCTCAGAGCTCTCAGAGAACTCCGAGTACTCTGAGAACTCCGATACCCTTAAGAGCCCTCATCAACTTATCCCCATCGCCGTGCTCTGCAACGATGCCGTCATCAGTCGCGAGGATGATACCGTGGCCACCATCGGCGACCCCACGGAGACGGCGCTCGTAGACCTTGGCCTGAGGTTCGGCATTGACAAGGACGCGCTGCTGGCCGAGATGCCGCGCGTGGCCGAGGTGCCCTTCGACTCGGAGCGCAAGCGCATGGCCACCATCCACCGTACCGCCTCGGGACGCTATCTCGTGGCCGTCAAGGGTGGAGTCGACGAGGTGTTGGAGTGCTGCACGAAGATGGGTACCGACGACAATGCGCAGCCCTCACGCAAGACCTCATCTATACCCTCGTTCACGGTGAGGAACATCACCGGTGACGACATCCACCGCATATTTGAGAAGAACGAGGAGATGGCCTCCAAGGCACTGCGCGTGCTGGCCATCGCCTATAAATATATGGATGAGCTGCCCGGCGACATCAGTGCCGCGAGCATCGAAGAGGGCCTCACCTTTGTGGGCATGGTGGGCATGATAGACCCGCCACGTGAGGAGGCTCGCCTTGCCGTCGATCAGTGCCGCCGTGCAGGCATCAAGCCCGTGATGATTACGGGCGACCACGCCCTCACCGCCTCGGCCATTGCCACCCAGCTGGGCATCATGACCACTGGCGACCGCGTGCTCACGGGTGCCGAGGTGGAGCGTCTCTCCGATGATGAGCTGCGCGAGCAGTGCGGCAGCGTGGCCGTCTTTGCCCGCGTAGCCCCCGAGCACAAAGTGCGCATCGTGAAGGCCTTCCAGCAGCGCGGCAATGTGGTGGCGATGACGGGCGACAGCGTCAACGACGCTCCTGCCCTCAAGCTGGCCGACATCGGCGTGGCCATGGGCATCACCGGCACCGACGTGGCCAAGGAGGCTGCCGATGTGGTGCTGGCCGACGACAACTTTGCCACCATCGTGACCTCCGTGCGCGAGGGACGCCGCATCTTCGACAACCTGATGAAGAGCATCCAGTTCATGGTGTCGACCAACCTGGGCGAGATTATCCTGCTGCTCGTGGCCGTGCTGCTCAACTTCGACATGCCGCTGCTGCCCATACAGCTGCTCTTCATCAATCTCGTGGGCGACAGTCTGCCCTCGCTGGCCCTCAGTGTCGACCACACTGCGAAGGACATCATGGAGCGTCCGCCCGTGACACCCCATCAGGGCATCTTCACCCGTGCGTTTACCACGAAGGTCGTGCTGCAGTCGCTCATCATCGGCGCAGCCTCGCTGGGTGCCTATATGATAGGCATGGAGCACTCCATCGAGACCGCCCGCACGATGACCTTTGCCGTGATGATCTTCTCGCAGTTCACGATGATCTTCAGCATCCGCGCCGGCCGTCAGTGGTTTACCCATCGCTTCTTCACCAACCGCTGGCTATGGCTCACCATTGCGCTGGTCACCACGCTGACGCTCCTCGTGATGCTCGTCCCCACCATGCAGACACTCTTCAAGCTCACCGCCCTCAGCGCCCCACAGTGGGGAATGGTCATCGGCCTCTCCATCGGCGTGCTCCTCGTGAGCGAACTGCTGAAACTGCTGACAAGGAGGGTAAAGTGATTTCAGAAATCAACAAGAATGAGGACTCGCTTTTAGGTGGATCCTCATTTGCTATGATAATGCTATAGGAACCCGTTGGCGGAATTAAATTAGTGCATACTTAATTCTTCCAATGGGTAGTTTATAAGTTTTTGAGTTGGGTAAGTCTATACTTTCGATTTCTGCACCGCGTAAGCAAATCAAAGAAATAGCTTTACAAATTGCTACGGATTTTTTGTACGGGATTTGCAGGCGTTTCGGCTAGTGAAACCTTACATTACCGTCACAGCAGATACTATAAGTGCCGATGACAGGACTTAAACCTGTATCTACCATTCCACTTAAAGCGTTTGGGGAATGAGTATTCTGTATTGAACTACATCGGCCATACAGTGAAAAAAGACATTTACGCTGCAAAGGTAGGGATATGCGTCCAAAGCGGGATTGCAATATTGGGCACAGAAATATCCCAAACTTCCTCTTTAAGAATCTTTATGAATCGTACAGAAATGTCAACGGTTACAAGAATCAGAGCACGAAACAAGGAAGCACGGCGGATTTATAGTTTTTTAGCATTGCAAAGCAAGGCCATATAGCAGAAGTTCCGTACATTTGCCGCAAGAAAGCTGTTCCGAGCTTCGCTTTTACACGCTGCTATGGATAAACTTCGCGACAATATCGAGCACATCGACGTGGCACGGCTCATCGCCGAGGGCGGTGGCAGGGATTTCCTCATCAACCTCGACCTGCACCTGCCGCGCAAGGATGCCACCAACCTGCTTCTCAAGGGCGGCTTCATCATCATCCTATGCAAGGGCAGCGGCGGGCGCGTGGTCATCAACGGCAAGGAGTATCGGGTAGAGGGGAACAACGTGATTGTGCTCTCCGAGAACCAGCTCATCAACTACATAGAGCCGGTGCTGCTCACCGAGAACAACCTCATAGCCCTGCTGCCCGAATATATCCTGCGGCTGCCCTCGCCCGTAGACACCAACTTCTTCAGCTACTCGCGCTACCGGGCGGTAATAACGCTCACCGACGCCAAGTTCGATGACCTGCACAGCTACTACCGATTCATCCATAAGGAAATACACGAGGAGGGGCGCTACCAGCGCGAAATTGTGAGTGCCATCTTCAGCGCCCTCATACTGGAGATACTGGGCGAATATGAGCGCATCTATCACCTGCAACCCGACATGACCCTCCGCCACGAGAGCCTCAGCGACCGCTTCTTCCGCCTGCTGGCACTGCACTTCCGCGAGGAGCACACCGTGCACTACTATGCCGACCGCCTGAGCCTCACACCCAAATACCTCTCCACGGCCATCAAGCGCATCACGGGGCGCCCCATCCTGGACTGGATACACGAAGCACTGCTCATCGAGGCCGCCATGCTGCTGCGCACCACCGACCTCACCGTGCAGGAGACTGCCGACAGGCTCAACTTCTCCACCCCATCGGCCTTCGTGCAGTTCTTCAAGAAGCACACGGGGACAACTCCGAAGCGGCTGACGGTGTTAGGGACAGGACGGTGGAACTATTAATTTTCATCGTTTTCGCCTTTTCGACCTTACACTTTGCGGTTTTGTGTGAGAATTATCGTACCTTTGTAAAGATTTTTATAGGATATATACTTTCAAAAAGTAAACAACTATGTCAGAACCCAAGAAGATGGAGCGTCCCCGCACTGGACGTATGCTGGCAGGCGTGTGTGCTGCCATCGCCAACTATGCAAACATTGATGTTACGGTAGCTCGTGTGGTATACACCCTGCTGACCATATTCACTGCCTTTAGCGGAATCATCGTATACATCATCCTCATGATATTGATTCCCGAAGCACCAAACCGCTATCTCAACCAATGATTAAAATAGGAATACTTGGAGCTGCCGGATACACCGGTGGCGAACTCATCCGCCTGCTGGTGAACCATCCCGAGGCGGAAATCGTCTTTGCCAACAGCGAGAGCAATGCGGGCAACCTCGTGGCCGACGTGCACGAGGGTCTCTTGGGCGACACCGACCTGAGGTTTACCGATGCTATGCCCTTCGACGAGGTGGACGTGGTGTTCTTCTGCTTCGGCCACGGCAAGAGTGAGCAGTTCTTGCAGGAGCACACAATCCCTGCCCACGTGAAGATTATCGACCTGGCGCAGGACTTCCGCATCGCTGCACCTACCCACGACTATGTGTACGGACTGCCCGAGATACACAAGGCGCAGATACAGCAGTGCCAGCATCTGGCCAACCCGGGGTGCTTTGCCACCTGCATACAGCTGGGCCTGCTGCCCTTGGCCAAGGCGGGACTGATCACCCACGATGTGGCAGTGAACGCCATCACCGGTTCTACGGGCGCAGGACAGAAGCCTGTGGGCACCACACACTTCAGCTGGCGCACCGACAATATGAGCGTCTATAAGGTGTTCACCCACCAGCATCTGCACGAGATACGCCAGTCGCTCACTGAGCTGCAAGGTTCGCTGGATGCCTCCATCGACTTCATCCCCTACCGTGGCGACTTTGCCCGCGGCATCTTCTGCACCGAGGTGGTGAAGTTCGACGGTGCTGAGGGCACACCCACCAATCCTACAGCCGAGCTGTTGGCCGACATGTACCGCACTTTCTATGCCGATGCCGCCTTCACGCACTACGTAGACAAGGCACTCGATCTGAAGCAGGTGGTCAACACCAACAAGGCACTCGTACACATCGACAAGTTTGGCAACAAAGCCGTCATCACCTGCATCATCGACAACCTCCTCAAAGGTGCCGTAGGCCAGGCCGTACAGAACATGAACCTGATGTTCGGCATTGACGAGAAAGCAGGACTTGGGCTGAAGGCGAACGCGTTCTAAGGAGGCCTCCCCCTTACCCCTCCCAAGGAGGGGTGATTCAGGCCTTGCTGAAAGTAGTATATTAAAACATATTGTAAAACAAATTAAACATCCCCGCGATGACAGAAGTCCCCCTCCTTGGGAGGGGTTAGGGGAGGCCACATATATTATGACTCTCTTCGACGTATATTCTCTCTATCCCGTAGAGCCCGTGCAAGGCAAGGGCAGCTACGTATACGATGCCCAAGGCACCGAGTATCTGGACCTCTATGGCGGCCATGCCGTCATCTCCATTGGCCACGCCCATCCGCACTACGTGCAGATGATCAGTGAGCAGGTGGCCCGACTGGGCTTCTACTCCAACTCTGTGGAGAACAGCCTGCAGCAGCAGCTGGCCGACCGCCTGGGTCGCATCTCGGGCTACGACGACTACAGCCTCTTCCTCTGCAACTCGGGCGCCGAGGCCAATGAGAATGCCATCAAGCTGGCATCGTTCCACAACGGCAAAGCCAAGGTGCTGGCCTTCGGCAAGGCTTTCCACGGACGCACCTCAGGTGCTGTGGCCGCTACGGACAATCCCAAGATCAATGCTCCCTTCAACCGCACGACCAACGTAGAGTTCGTGCCACTGGGCGATGCCGAGGCCGTAGAGCAGAAGCTCAAGACGGGCGAGTTCTGCGCCGTCATCATCGAGGGCATACAGGGCGTGGCAGGTATCCACTGCCCCTCACCGGAGTTCCTGCGCCAACTGCGCGAACTCACCACACGGTATGGCGTATCGCTTATTCTCGACGAGATACAGTCGGGCTACGGACGCACGGGCCAGTTCTTTGCCCACCAGATTGCCGACATACGCCCCGACCTCATCACCATGGCCAAAGGCATGGGCAACGGCTTCCCCATCGGCGGCGTGCTCATAGCACCACACTACACTCCCTGGCCCGGTATGCTGGGCACCACCTTCGGCGGTAACCACCTGGCATGTGCAGCAGCCATCGCCGTGCTCGACGTGTTTGCCGAGGAGAACCTCGTGAAGAATGCAGCCGAGGTGGGTACATACCTCATCGACGAGTTGAAGAAGATACCACAGATCAAGGAGGTACGCGGACGCGGCTTGATGATTGGCATCGAGATCGAGGGTTCTGCATCGGAATTCCGTAAGCGCCTCCTGTTCGAGAAACATATCTTCACCGGTGGCGCTGGCGTGTCGACCGTTCGCCTGCTCCCTGCACTGGGCATCACCAAGGAACAGGCCGATGTGTTCCTTACCGCATTCAAGGAGTTAATTACAGTATAAGAAGAATCTACTATAGCAATCGGGGGTGTGTCTCTAATCATTGACACACCCCCGATTACATTTATCATGCGATTTACTGCACCTTGAGCTTAACCTCCATCGTGGCACGGTATTCCTTACCATCGGTATGGGTGTAGATAATAGCCTGTCGTATGGTGTAGGTCTTGCCACGGGTGAGACGGCCGGGATACTGGCCTACGTAGCAACCATACTTGTCGGGATAGAACTCGGCAAAGATACGAGCATTGCCATCGTAACCACAAATATTGCCCGAGGCATTGAACCAATGACCGAAACAGGTGGACGAGCTGGTAGAGGTGGTAGTATTATTGGCAACCGAGCCATTTGGATTGACTCCCACAAAACGTATCTTATTGGAAGCGCCTACCTTCACCTTCTTCATCTGCGCAGTGCTCAGTCCCAAAGCCTTGCTCACGGCATCCATATCGTACTGCACGCGTACCGATGAGTAGTTGGAGGCATCGTAGGCAAGCTGGGCATTGAAGACAACAGTAGTATCGTGACGGGCATAGTCGTCGGGGTACTCCCCATAGGTGCGGACAGCTCCGTAGGGGTCGGTGCCACTGAAGCGCACGGCATAGGGCCACTGCTCATCATCGGCATCATTGTCGTTCCATGAGTGGCTCCACCATTTGGTAGGAGCTCCCATCACGACAAACCACATATGAGTGCATCCTTCAGGCACGGTGATGCTCACCTCGCCCTCGGCATCACGGCCCATCTCACCATAGGTACGGGTGCCGTCGGCTGCATAGGCAACCAGACCGTAGCGCCATCCGGCACGCTCGGGATAGATGGAGCGGTAACCCGTAGCACCCGTGAGCCCCTTAAAAGTGGCTTTCACCACGGTACCTGCTGCGGGGATTTTGAGAGGGTTGGCATTATATCCATAGTTCTGAGGGCAATAGGTAGGGTCTACAATCCACCAGTCGGTCTCGCCATTGAGATGCGAAGCAACGATAGCCTCGGGCACCTCCTGCAGGCGTTGTTGCTCACTGCCGATAAGCCCTTGACCATACTTCTGCCAAGAATCAATGTCCATAGCTGCGATGTGGGCATAACCTGTAAACTGCTCATCGGCAAAGCTCTGCTCATCGTGGTTGAAGATACGCATATAAGCCTGTATCGGGTCCTCGGGTTGGGTAGCCTCGCGCCATATACGGCCGATGGTGTTGAGTCCATGCAGCTGGCACCACCAGTCTTGATAGTAACAGTTGTTGTAGCGGGCACCCTCGTGGATGATGTTCATGTGGTGCATATCCTGATTGTTGCCCCAGTTGGTAGAGAACTGCTGGGCAGGGTATACCTTATGGGCCTGCCAGTTGGCACAGTCCTCCCACCACTCATTACCATTGGAATTGTCGCCCAACACGTAGTTGAGGCCATGGAGCGAACCAAGGTCGGCACTGACGAGGTATTGGAACGTGTGGCCAATCTCATGGGCAACGGTCACATTATCGCTGGCAGCCCATGCGTTGCAGTGGAACATACCCACCTTGTGTGACTTCGATGTCTTGCTCGTACCCGTACCTGCTGTCCACACCTTGCCGTCGACACCGCTACCATCGGCACGCCACTCTGATTGGTTGACGATATACATCTCTATCTTCACACGGTCGGTAGTGGAGCGACCTGGCTCCAGGAAGCCGAGCTGATTGACGTATACGTCCCATATCTTCTCGGCATTGCGCAGCAACGTATTCACATTGCACACCGAGCTGGACGCACCGCCTACGATATTACCATTAGCCTGCTTGGTCAGTCCCTTAGCCCAGAAGATGACGAAGTGCTCGCTCTCGGCACTGCGCTGGAAGCAGAAGGTGGAGTTCTCATTGTCGTAGTTGTTACCCGAGTAGGTGTTTGGCTTCACCAGATAACGCTCCACCTCATCGAAACGGTACACACCATTGGTGCGGTAAGCCTTGGGGATTGAGATTACGGTGCCCGAAGCGGTGCTGTTCTTGAAGCGCTTGAGCATTGTCTTGGTGAACTCGATAGAGTCTACATCGGTCAGGTCAATAATCTCATTCTCCATGAAACGGTCCTCAAACTGGAACCACATGGTATCGGGTTTCTCCTGTGCAAAGAGCCCCCCTGCCAACAGGTTAGCAAAGGCAAATGCCATCAAAAACTTTTTCATCATATCGCCTCCTTATTTCTTCATGATTTTTACTGACGCACAACCTGCGTTCACCACATATACTCCCTGAGGCAAAGTACTGAGGGTAACTATCGTGTTGCCTGAGACGACGCGTGTCTCAGCCTTCACCTCCTTGCCTGCGGTGGTAAACACCTTCACCGGCTCTTCCGAAGGAATCACAAGCTGATTGCCCTGCATCTCTACCCCACCCTCGGCAAGCACATTCTCGATGCCGCTCGGATCGTCCTCATTAGAGATATAGAAGTTCTTCACATTGGCAAAGCCATAATTATCGGCATTGAGCATAAAGCCACCCTCCACAAACTGAAGTTTGGGATTGGTGTCCCCCCCCAACAGATAATACACCAGTGTACCATCGCTGAGTGTGAGAACTAAGCTCTTGGCACACGCTGCACCCGACAAGAACAGGACGCAAAGGAAAGATATAAAAACTCTCTTTTTCATGATTATTAATATAAGAATCTGTTCTAAAAATTATCGCTAATATGTTTTTAGAATCTGCT
>CANBEE010000025.1 GCA_947367415.1 uncultured Bacteroidales bacterium | reverse complement strand
ACCCGTTGGAATAATACGTATAAAAGACATATAAAGTTTAATGAAAGCGAACAAAATTCTATTTATTGCCCAAGAGATTGTACCGTTTACGGAGAGTAGTGCAATGGCCGACAACTGTCGTTTCCTGCTGCAAGCAACCCAAGAAAGAGGACACGAAATCAGAACTTTCATGCCCAAGTGGGGCAATATCAACGAACGCCGCAACCAACTTCACGAGGTGATCCGCCTGACAGGTATGAACATCATCGTTGACGACACCGACCATCCACTTATCATTAAGGTGGCCTCCATTCAGGCTTTGCGCACCCAAGTATTCTTCATCCTCAATGACGACTACTTCCGCAACCATCTCAACACCCGTGATGAGAACGGCAACGAATACCCCGACAACGACGAGCGCACCATCTTCTTCGCACGCAGCGTATTGGAGACGGTAAAGAAGCAGTCATGGTACCCCGAAGTTATCCACTGCCACGGATGGATAGGAGCACTTGTAGGTCTTTACATCAAGACTCTGTACAAGGACGAGCCTGCTTTCCGCAACACCAAGTTTGTATATTCACTTTACGACGATGCTTTCGACGCCACCTTCCCCGAGAATTATCTGAAGAAGGTTATTGTACGCAACATGGAAGATATGGAGTTCGACGGCATCGCTACACCTGTCACCTATCAGGAACTTAGCAAGATTGCTATCCGCTGGTCCGACGGCGTTGTCCTGAACTGCGAAAACGTAAACCCCACCCTGCTCGAATATGCACAATCACTCGACAAGCCCATCCTGGAGTACAAGACCGGAGCTGAATATGCCGATGCATGCAGTGAGTTCTACAACCAACTTCACGAATAAGTGTTATAGCTATACTAATTATTAAGAATGAAGAAATCTATTGTTTATATACTGACAGTCCTCGTCTGCCTCATCGCTTGTGACGACAACACCGGAACCTTAGGCAATAGCATAACACCCGAAGCTGACTCTATAAACATCAAGACCAGCTCCTACTTTGCCGAATCACAATCGATAGCAGTAGATTCTGTCCTGGGCAAGACCGGTAAGGTATACCTCGGACGCTTCACCGATCCGCAGACCGGTTCATTGTTTGAGGCCGACTTCATTGCTCAATTCAATTGCGTAGAAGGAGGTAGCGTGTTCCCTCCTGCCGACAGCATCAAGGGCGACAGTGCCATACGCGTCGAACTGAGACTATTCTTCACCACATTCTTCGGGGATTCAACCAACACGATGACTGCCGAAGTCTATGAACTGGAGAGAACACTCAAGGAGAACGAGAAATACTACACCAACATCGACCCCACCCAGTTCTACGACACCAACAGCCAACCTTTGGCACACAAAGTGTACACAGCCATCGACTACACCTTGGAGGACAGTGAGCTGGAGGATGCTGATCACTACGCCAACGTAAGCATACCACTCCCCACAGAGATTGGTAACGAGATGATTAAGCTGTATCGCAGCAATCCCGAATTCTTCGCCAATGCCACCAGCTTCATCGAAAACATCTGTCCTGGATACTACGTCAAATCAACCAGTGGCGACGGCACTGTATTGTACATTGATCAGGTAGCCCTGAATGTCTACTTCAGCGACATGCGTACCGATTCTATCTACGTCACCCAATTCGTAGGTTCTGAAGAGGTATTGCAGACCAATCGTTTCAGCACACAGCAGGTACAGCACCTCGTGGAGGACGACGCTTGTACCTATCTCAAGACTCCCGCAGGCATCTTTACTGAGGTGACCCTTCCCGTAGTCGAGATGATGGCAGATGGCGACAGCATCAACTCAGCCAAGATTGTATTTACCCGCTACAATGACACTTACGACACCCAGTACAAGTTTGGGACTCCCCAAATCCTACTCATGGTACGCAAGAGCGAGATGAGCACCTTCTTTGAGAAGAACCGCCTGACCGATAATGTAAGTTCGTTCCACACCACGTACAACAGCACATTCAACCGCTACGAATACAACAACATCGCCCGCCTCATCATCCACTGCTACAATGAACGTCAGGCATGGCTGGAGGCCAATCCGGGAAAGACAGAGGCCGAGTTCAACGAAACTCATCCCGACTGGAACAAGGTGGTTCTGATACCAGTAAGCACGGTCAGAGATTCCAACAATAATATTGTAAACTTCCGCCACGACCTCAGCCTCAACTCCACACGCCTTGTCGGTGGCAAAGATCGGATTGAGATCAAGGTTATCAGTAGCGCATTCAATCACTAAGAGCAAGAGACTTGAAAAACTTTTACAGCCATTCCAATAGGAGTGGCTGTTATTTTATACATCCCCACACAAGCAAAAAAGCTACCAGCTATAATAATTTATTATCCAATACCTTATTTTCTAAAATATATTTATATTTTTGCATCATATATATTATAGAACTTTTAGTCTATACTAAGAATGAAAAAGAATCTTTTACGGTTGATGCTCGGCATCGGCATTGCAGCAACAACATTTAATGGCACCGCCCAACGCATCCAACAGCCCCTGGGACGCGGTGTCGTAGTGGCAGTAAACGGTTCATCAGCTACCGTCACCTGGCGCCGCCTGGCTCAAGAGCCCGAGAACGCCACCTATAATATATATGTAAACGGTAGCAAGATCACCTCTTCGCCCGTGACCAACACCAACTATGCCACCAACACCAGTAAGGTGCCCATAGGCAGCGAGGTAGCGGTGAGCGTGGTAGCCAATGGAGAGGAATCGGCGCTGAGCACTCCCTACAAGGTGGCGAGCCGCGACCTGCGCAACATGTTCATGAGCATACGCTTCGATGCATCGCCCCTCACGGCCTCGGGCTACTCTACCGACTATGTATGGCCTGCCGACCTTGACGGCGACGGCGAGATGGACTACGTAGTGAACCGCAAGAGCGTGTCTACCGGGCTCGACAACTATATAGAAGGATACTTGCGCACAGGCGAGCATCTGTGGACGGTGAAGCTCGGCCCCAACGAGCTCAGCTGTGCCGGACAGGACGATATGATACTGGCCTACGACATGGACTGCGACGGCAAGGCCGACGTGGTGTGCCAGACGAGCGACGGCACCCAGTTCTGGGATGCCGGGAAGAAGACCTTCGGCCTCTTCGTCAATGGCCTCACCACGGGCGATACCGACGGCGATGGCATCATCGATTATGAGACACAGTCAGCAAAGAATGCACCGCGCTACATGACCGTCGTGGATGGTATGACGGGAGCCGAGAAGTGCAGCGTGGAGCAGACCTACAACAACTCATATAACCGCACCAACCGCGCATCACTCATGGGCGACGAGTACAACAAGCACGTGGGACACGTGGGCGTATTCTACCCCGACGGCATACACCCCGCCATGATCATGGAGTGGCACACACGCAATAGCAACGGCAGCCACAACTACCACAACAGCGCCTTCGCCTTCGACTTCAGCACTGGCAAGGCCGGTGCGTGGAAGGAGCTCTTCTGCAAGAACACCGGAGGCCCTGCCTTCCATCAGATACGTATTGCCGATGTCGACGGCGACGGCCGCGACGAGATGCAGACAGGCGGCTACACGATGGATCACGACGGCTCTACCCTCAACACCCCAGGTATTGCCCATGGCGACCGCTTCCGCACCAGCGACATCGACCCTGAGCGCCCGGGCCTCGAGACCTTCGCCATACAGCAGAATGCGGGCGACATGCTCGGACAGATTCTCTACGATGCCGCTACAGGCGAGAGCATCAAGCGATGGTACCTCTCTGCCGTAGGCGACGTGGGCCGTGGCGAATGTATGGACGTAGACCCCAACCACCTCGGCTGGGAGATGTGGAGCACCATGGGAGGTGTATACAATGCCAAGGGCGACCTCATCCCCGAGCACACAGCACCCTACCCCACCGAAGGCCTTTGGTGGGATGGAGAACTCGACCGTGAGATTGTGCAGACAAGCGATAGCCACCATAACGTATATATACAAGACTTCTATAAAGGACGTCTCATCGAGATTGCCAAGCTTAGCGGATGGCGCTATGTCACCGTATATGCCAAGCGTGCAGCCTTCTGGGGCGACATCATCGGTGACTGGCGCGAAGAGCTGGTGCTGCTCCACAAGGAGAATGGCGTATGCGTAGGTATCGTGGGCTTCACCACCGACTACACCACCAACGTAAAGAATATCTACTCCCTGCAGGAGGACCCAGCCTACCGCATGCAGTGCACCACCAAGGGATATTACCAAAGCCCCAACCCGGGCTTCTACCTGGGCTACAACATGCCTCGCCCGCAGCTGCCTCCCACCATGGTCACCGACCTCGTATGGAAGGGCACCGACAGCTTCTCCAACTATGAGCGCTCCGAGGCAGCTGCCTATGCCGATGGCAAGAGCCTGCTCATCGACCTCAACACCGACGCCTCAGTCAGCGTAAACGCTGCCATGCAGCCCGCTGTGCTCTATGCCATGCCCACGAAGGGTCAGTGCGTCACACTCAGCGGCACAGGCAATCTCACCGGCGATATGGACCTATGGAAGAGCCAGCAGGGAACCCTCGTGGCCAATGTTCCGCTCGACTACACAGGCACTACCTACATCTCTGAAGGTACGCTTGAGGTCAATGGAGAGATTAAGGGAGACGTCAACCTCCGTGCCCGCGGCACCCTCAGCGGCAAGGCTATCGTCAACGCCATCACCTTCGAGGGCGCCCTCCATTATGAGGGATGCCGCCTGATGCCTACCGAGCAGATGACCTTCAAGCAGGGTCTCAAGCTCGACCGCAAGGTATATATGGAGATGGACATCACTACTGCCGAGGGTAACCAGCGTGCCGACCTCATCAAAGTAGAGGGCGACCTCGGCTTGTCAGCCCCAGCTATATTTACCATCGTACCTGCCGAGAATGACGTGCAACCAGGCAAGTTCAAACTCATCGAGTATACAGGCCAACTCACGGGCAAGGCTAACTTCTCCGTACGCGGCCTCACAGGACTCTCCTACGAGATTGTCCACGAAGACAAGGCCATCTACCTCGTCATCAATGCCCAGCGCAGTGCCGCACAAGGCGTGATATGGAGTGGCCACACCAGCAGCACTTGGGACTATCAGACTCCCAACTTCCTCCTTGGCACCGACACCACCGAGTTTGTGGCAGGCGACGAGGTAGAGTTCAACGACGAGGCACAATCCGTACTCATCACCCTCACCGACCTCATGCCCATCGGCAAGGTCACTGTCAACAACAACGAGAAGAACATCTCCTTCACCGGCGACGGCGGCCTCAGCGGCAGCGGCTCGCTCATCAAGGAGGGAAGTGGTCGGCTCAGCCTCGTCACCACCAAGAGCGACTACACAGGTCCCACCATCATCAATGGCGGCACCGTACTCGTCAAGGAGCTTGCCGATGGCGGACTGCCCAGCTCCATCGGTGCAGCCAGCTCATCGCCCGAGAACCTACAGATAGGCAAGGCCACCCTCAACATCGACAATGCCAATACGGCTACCGACCGTGGCATCACACTCACCGACACCGCCTCTATACAAGTAAACAGTGGCACCACCTCACTCAAAGGCCAAATCAAGGGCGATGGTATGCTCGTGAAGAAGGGAGCAGGCCAGCTCAACATCACCTACGGGGGAGCCAACACCTGGAGCGGAGGCACGCGCCTCGTAGCCGGCACCCTGGCCATGGGCACCTGGAACACCACGTTCGGCACCTCCACGTCCAAGATTGAGGTCACGGGCAACAGCACCATCCGCATCTTCGACCAGAACTCCACCTCCACCGTGCCCAACCTCAACAACACCATCGACATCCTCAAGGGCAAGACTCTCACCATCGTAGGCGGCAAGCGCTGTGCCATCCGTGGCAAGCTCACTGGCGAGGGCACCCTGCGCATCTCGTTCCCATACGTCCGTGGCGATGTATATACCAATATGTCCGCTTTCCAAGGCACCTACGAGGCCACCTCCGGTCAGCTTCGTCTGGCCAGCGCCATCGACCTCTCGCAGGGCACGCTCAAGCTCGGCGCCGATGTCTACGCAGCGCATGTCGAGGGCGGCGGCAAGAACGAGAAGATACTCACCAGCAAGATTGGTGCCCTCACCAGCAGTGTCAACACCTGTACTCTTGCCTCGGGCATCTGGAACGTAGGCTATCTCGGCACCGACGACACCTATGCCGGCATCTTCAACTCATCGGCCACCATCAACAAGTATGGTGAAGGCACGCTCACCCTCACAGGAGCCAGCCAAGGCAAGCTCAACATCTACGAAGGCTGCGTACTGGCAGGCAACACCTCCACGGCTACGACGAGCGGCGCCACCACTGTCTACGAAGGCGGCAAGCTTGCCGGTGGTGGAAAGATTGCTGCCGTAACCATCAAGAAGGGCGGCATCCTTGCAGCCGGAAAGAACAGCCTGCTCACCGGCACACTCACACTTACCGGCAACCTCAACGTCAACTCCGGCGGCATCCTCTACATACGTGCCCGCAACAACGGACGCACCGACACCTTCAAGGCCGACGGCAAGGTAACCCTCATGTCGCCCCTCTTCCAAATAGAGCACATCGGTGACGGCTTCGCAGAGGGCGACGAGCTCCCCATCTTCACAGGCACAGGCACCATCAGCCTCTCGGGCACGCCCACCTTCGAGCCAGCCACACCTTGTGACGGCTGCGTATGGGACTACTCCACCTTGGAGACCGACGGCACCCTCCGCGTCATTGCCGACCCCACTGGCATTGACAATACAGAATTGACAATTGACAAATCACAATTGACAATTTACGACCTCACCGGCCGCAAGGTTGAGACTATTACGGAAAAAGGCATCTATATTATAAACGGTAAAAAAGTAATCCGATGAAACGACTACTGACAGCTGTTGCACTGCTGTGCAGCCTCACCCTCCATGCCCAGCGTGGCGAGTACAACTTTGACTCCGACTGGCACTATACCTTTGAGGGCACCTCCCACGTGGCCACATTGCCCCGTGCCTTCAACGAAGACTATGCCTACCGCGTAGCCATCGACCAGTTACCCGACGACACGGTGCGCTACACCAAGACCTTCCGCCTGCCCCGCAAGGCCAAGGGCAAGAAGGTGTTCATCGAGTTTGAGGGAGCCCGCCAGTCGGCCACCGTATGGCTCAACGGCCACCGCGTAGGCATGAGCGAGAACGGCGTCATGGCCTTCGGCTTCGACCTCACCCCCTACATCAACTACCGTGGCGACAACCACCTTGAGGTGCTCACCGACAACGACTGGAACTATCACGAACAGCAGCACCCCGACCACAGTCCCTATCAGTGGAACAACAAGAACTTCAACGCCAACTACGGCGGACTACCCAAGCATGTGCGCCTGCACATCACCGACCGTCTCTATCAGACGTTGCCCCTCTATTCCAACCTCGGCACCACCGGCGTATACATCTATGCCAAAGACATCGACGTGAAGGGCCGCAGTGCTGAGATTGTAGCCTGCTCTGAGGTGAAGAACGAGAGCAGCAAACCTCGCGAGGTAGTCTATGAGGTAGAGCTTATCGACAACGACGGACACAGCCTCGGCACCTTCCGCAGCGCTGCCCAGCACATCGCTCCCGGTACCACCGCCACACTCAGTGCCTCCAAGCCGTTCAGCGGCCTCCACTTCTGGAGCTGGGGCTACGGCTATCTCTATACCGTGAAGACCCGCCTCATCGTCAGCGGCAAGTGCATCGATGAGGTCACCACCCGCACCGGATTCCGCAAGACCGAGTTTGCCGACGGCCTCTTCCGCCTCAACGACCGCGTGCTCATGGTTCACGGCTATGCCCAGCGCACCAGCAACGAGTGGCCCGGCGTAGGCATGAGCGTACCCGCCTGGCTCAGCGACTACAGCAACCTCGAGATGGTGAAGAGTGGCGGCAACCTCGTGCGCTGGATGCACGTCACCCCCTGGAAACAGGACATCGAGTCGTGCGACCGCGTAGGCCTCATCCAGGCCATGCCAGCCGGTGATGCCGAGAAGGATGTCGAAGGACGCCGCTGGGAGCACCGCACCGAGCTCATGCGCGATGCCATCATCTACAACCGCAACAACCCCTCCATCATCTTCTACGAGTGTGGCAATGAGAACATCTCCGACACCCATATGGCCGAGATGAAGGCCATCCGCGATCTCTACGACCCCCACGGTGGCCGTGCTATCGGCAGCCGCGAGATGCTCGGCAGCAAGGTATCAGAGTATGGTGGCGAGATGCTCTACATCAACAAGAGCGGCCGTCAACCCCTCTGGGCCATGGAATACTGCCGCGACGAGGGTCTGCGCCGCTACTGGGACAACTGGAGCTACCCATACCACCGCAGTGGTGATGGCCCCCTATATCGCAATGCCGATGCCTCGGCCTACAACCACAACCAGGACCAGCTCGCTGTAGAGCATATACGCCGCTGGTTCGACTACTGGGAGGTGCGCCCCGGCATGGGCAAGCGCGTCAGCTCAGGCGGCGTCAAGATCATCTTCTCCGACACCAACACCCACTTCCGTGGCGAGTCGAACTACCGCACCAGCGGTGTGTCCGATGCCATGCGTCTGCCCAAGGATTCCTACTATGCCCATCAGGTGATGTGGAACGGATGGGTCGACCCCGAGACACCGCAAACCTATATCATGGGCCACTGGAACTACCCCGAGGGCACCATCAAGCCCATCTATGTAGTCTCCAACGCTCCCCGCGTAGAGCTGCTCCTCAACGGCCAGTCCGTAGGCACTGCCCACCGCGAGTATGAGTTCCTCTACACCTTCGACTCCGTAGCCTACCGCCCAGGCACCCTGCAAGCCATCTCCTACGACGAGCAGGGCCAGCAGGTATCTGAGTACACCCTCACCACCGTAGGCGATGCAGCCACACTGAGCCTCTCGCTCATGACCTCCCCCGACGGCATGCGTGCCGATGGTGCCGACCTCGCCCTCATCACCTTTGAGGTGCTCGATAGCGAAGGCCGTCGCTGCCCGCTCGACAACCGCAACGTCACCTTCACCCTCGAGGGACCTGCCCAGTGGCGTGGTGGCCTTGCCAAGGGCGAGGGTAACTGTGTGCTCTCCACCACCCTGCCCGTAGAGTGTGGCGTCAACCGCGTCCTCGTGCGTAGCCTCACCGAGGCAGGCACCATCCGCCTCACCGCCCAGGCCGAGGGACTGGCACCGCAGACCATCGAGTGGACGAGCCGTCCCGTGGCCGTATCCCATGGCCTCAGCACAGAGCACCAGCGCGACATCCTCCCCTCCTATCTCGGCCGTGGCGAGACACCCGCTACCCCATCCTACACCGATCATAAGGAGACCCTCACCATAGCCCGCGTCATCGACAGCCAGGGCACCACACCCCGCGACAGCCATCCCAGCACCGATGACAATGAGGAGACCGAGTGGCGCAACGATGGCACCAAGCGCACCTCATGGATCACCTACGAGCTGGACGCCCCCGCACGCCTCGACGAGGTATCACTCAAGCTCACTGGCTGGCGCCGCCGCAGCTATCCGCTCGAAATCTTCGCCGACACCACCCTCGTGTGGGCAGGCAACACCCCCATGACCCTCGGCTACGTGCACCTGCCCGTCAAGTCCACCCTATGCAAGCGCGTCACCATCCGCCTCAAGGGCACAGCCACCGAGAGCGATGCTTTCGGACAGATTACCGAGCTGGCCGCCCCCGTAGCCAATGAGCTCGACCTCTACAAGGCCAAGGATGGCGACAAGGTACGCAGCGAATTGCGCATCGTGGAACTCGACCTACTGAAGTGGAAGAGTCGCGACACACAGGACTTTGTCAAGGGAGCCGACGTAGGCTTCCTCACTGGCCAGGAGAAACGCGGCGTCGTGTTCCACGATCGCAACGGCAAGGAGCGCGAATGCCTCGAACTACTCAAGAACGACTATCAGATGAGCGCCATCCGCATGCGCGTATGGGTCGATCCCCGTGGCGGCACCAACGACAAGCACGAGCTTCTCGCCATGGCCAAACGTGCCAAGGCATTGGGCATGGACCTCATGGTCGACTTCCACTACAGCGACTCCTGGGCCGACCCCGCCAAGCAACCCATCCCCAAGGCATGGCTAGGCCACTCCTACGAAGAGATGAAGCAGGACCTCCGTGCCCACACCATCGACGTGCTCACCCTCCTCAAGGACAACGGCATCACACCCCGCTGGGTGCAGGTAGGCAACGAAACCACCAACGGTATGCTTTGGAGTGTCAAGACCAATGAGCGCGGCTGGGAGGTGAAAGACTCGCTCGGCCGCACCACCATCACCCACTCCATGGGCCACATCAAGACCCAACCCGAGCAATATGCCGGCTTCATCCGCACTGGCTACGACGCCGTCAAGGAGGTCTTCCCCGAAGCCATCGTCATCGTACACCTCGACCGTGGCCATCGCCAGAGCCTCTACGACTGGCACCTCGACACCCTGCTCAAGCATGGAGGCAAGTTCGATATGATAGGCATGTCGCTCTACCCCTACTGGGCCATGGAGGGCAAGTCCGACGTCAAGGCCGACGACATCATCACCGGCTGCATCGCCAACATCCGCCACGTCAGCGAGAAGTACGGCTGCGACGTCATGATTGTAGAGACCGGCTACGAAGTCGACGAGCGCCACCCCGAAGTGATGGAAGAGGGTCGCCGACAGCTCACCCGCGCCATCCACGAGGCACGCACCCAGACCAACGGTCGCTGCCGCGGCATCTTCTACTGGGAGCCCCAGTGCCTTCCCGGAGGCTATAAGCTGGGCGCCTTCAACAGCAATGCTGCCCCCACAGCCATCATGGAAGCCTTCGCGGAGTGAGGCTTCATCCTACCATACACATACCCTTCACTCTATCTGATACAAACAAAGAGGTCGGCACTCTCACGAGTACCGGCCTCTACTGTCGATTTAAGGGTTAGAACTCAGCTGTGAGCTAACAGCCAAGGGCCAAAAGCCATCTTACTCCATCGCCTCGGAGCTCACACGCTTCAGCGAGAAGTCTATCGCCACAGCCTTTTTAAGCTCCACGTCGGGGCGGAACACGATGCGGTGGCTCTTGATCATCGCTGAGGGCGAGAAGTCACTGGCAGCCATCGTGTCACGTGAGTAGCACTTGCCCTGCAAGCTCACCTGGAAGCGGCCGAGGTCGTCGAGCACCACCACCTGACCCTCAGAGAGGGCTTCGATGATATGGTCTTTCATCGACTTCAGCACTGCATAACAATCTGATTGTGTTACGGTAGTACTGTTGTTGATACGCTTCGCCAGCTTCTCCATGGTGAGCTCACCGGTCTTGATGGCTTGGCCGTGGAAATACTCGGTACCTTCTACCCCCTTGGGGTTCTTGATTTTCTTTACTGCGTAAGTAATTGCCATAATCTCTACAATTTTAAGGGTTAAACAATGTTTTTGTCAACGGACAACGGTCAACAGTCAACAGTCGTGCCCTCCGGATGGCAGTTAAGGTCGCAAGCTCCACTCCTTTGTAAAGCTAAAGCTTCAGTCGTCGCAACCGACGCTCTTTTCGCGTCGGCGTTTTCGTTATCGTTTTCGTTAACAGCCAACCGCCACTAAATCACCACCGTCACCACCGAGCGTGCGGGTATCACCAGCTCTTTCAGCTGCTGCTCGCCCACATACTCCAGGTTCTGGTCGATGTCCGTCACATACACCTTACCCCTCTTGGCATGGCCACACTTCAGCTCCATGGGCTTCTCCTCGTCGGAGTAGTTGATGATTACCGTCACCACCTCCCTGCCATCGGTGTACGATGATACCATGAGCGATGTGGCTGCCTCCAGGGCGCTCACCTCAGCCCCTTGCGGCTTCACCTCGATGCGTCTCATGCCCGGGCGCACGAAGAAGCTGTAGTTGGCCGTGGTGTAAAACATCTTCGTGGGCGCTATGATGCCATCATACTTCACCGTCTCGCTCGTCGAGCCCTTCATGGGCAGCAGGCGTATGGGCACATCCTCGCCCAGCGACACCGCCGTCCACCACTGCCATGCCGAGGCGTTGGCTACCGCCAGGTCATTGTGTATGATGCGTGCCACGTAGAGTCCCAGGTTGATGCTCTTCAGCGGCGAGGGTTCCATGGTGATCTCCTCGTTCTTCTCCAGGATGCAGTACTCCGATGCCCAGAACTTCGTGTCGTGACCATTCCCCTCCAGCTCCTCCTTCACCTTGGTGCGCATGTCCACCAGCAGTTGGGGCGGATAGGCCGTCCAGTAGTCGTGTGCCGCCACGCAGTTGTACAGGTTTTTGAATCCCAACACATTATATTTTCCCTCCTCGTAGAACATCGAGCGTATGATGTCGTCGGGCATGTGCTCAGCTTCATACACGTCGAAGAGGCACTTCAGTTCGCCCATCTCGGGCACGATGATTTTCGTCTCCACCTGCTGCTTCTCGATGGCCTTGTCCAGCTCCTCCACCATGCGGTAGATGTCCGCCTTCGTGGCGAAGCTACCCTCCTGGAAGTCGTTGGTGTGCCACTCCACGTTAGGCTCGTTGATGGGGCTGATGTAGTTCACCCCATAGCCCTCGTTGCGGAAGTGTTGGGCACATGTCACCAGGAAGCGGGCAAAGTCGTCAAACTTATCCTCCCTCAGATTGATATGTGTGCCGTCGGCCGCCACCGTGGCGCCACTCCTCGTCATGAAGTAGGGAGCCGAGTTGGCGAAGAACAGGAAGTTGTTCATGCCCCTCTCCTTAGCCGCCTGCATAAACCATCGCTGTCCCGCCTGTTTGGTGAAGTCGTATGTGCCGTCGGGCGAGAGGAAGCACTCCGTGCGGTTCCAACTGTTGTTCACCTCCTTCGCCTCTCTGTTCTCGTAGCTTCCCGCCCCGATGTTCACGCGCCACGTCGTCAGCGCCATGCCTATGGGGTTGCCCTTCTCGTCAAACTCCCGTTTGAAGAGCAGGTCCGCTATCTGCTCCCTCTTCTCCTCGGGCCAATACTTCCCGATGAAGTCGCATCGCCACGCATCCGAGGCGCCGAAGTTATCAATCACCTGATGCTTCACCTTCTTGTCGATGACATACACCGTCTTGTTGTCCTGCGCAGCTACGGGGCCCGCTACGGCCATCCACATCAGCGATGCCATGGCCAGTTGTACTATTCTCTTTATCATGCGTGTATTTTTAGGTAATAGTGTGCATTTCTGTAATCGTAAGCGTAATCGTAATCACTTCGTTCCTCGTTAATCCTGCTACGCAGTCTTTTCCTCCTTCGCACCTCGGCAATTCCAAGTAAACTTGCTTGCACTCGGTTTGGCGTCGGTTCACCATTCATCATTCAACATTCATCATTCACCATTCACCTCTTCCACCTTCTCCGTATTCTTTATCATCACTCGGTTGCTGTAGGGGCTGAATCGGCCTTCGTTGGTGCGCAGGCGCATCTCGTACTGTGCCTCTTCGCCGGGGCGCAGGCCGTTGTCGACGGTGTGGGCATCGTTGACGGAAACAGATTTGAGGAAGCGGAAGAACTCGTCGGTGCTCCGCTTGCGGGAGATGACCAGATAGGCATCCTTGGCCACCGCCTCGGTGAGTCCGCTAATTTCCCACGCCAGCTGCACTTTGTGGATCTCTTCATTGTATTGTCCGAAGAGCTTGATCTCAATGGGCAGCACCACCTCGCCCTTGAAGAGGAACGATGTGGCGAACGACATGCCCGACGACAGGCCACTGCGGTTGATGGTCTCTATGGCGTAGTAGTAGCGCTTGGTCATGTGAGGCTCGGGGCGATCTACGATATAGAGGCGGCCCGCTACCAAAGAGTCGGGGGTGAGTGTCTGTATTATTTCCCATTCCTCATCGTCCTGCATGCGGCGGTACACGTAGTAGCGGAGCACGTCGGGCTCGGGCGAGGGATACCACAGCATATTGACGGTCTGGGTAGTCATCCACAGCGAGTCCACACGGCAGGGCTGCGGCTTGATGTTGGTGGGGCGCTCCACCCGCAACGTGTCGGAGGGGCCGGAGCCGTTGCCAGCATAGTCGCGTGCCTTCACGTAGTAGTAGCGGTAGGGCTCGGCGGTCTTCATCGACAGGGTGTCGACAAACATCGTGTCGGCGCTGTAGAACTCGCCCACCTGTATGAAGGTCTGCGAGGGGTCGTTGGCCCAGTATATCTCATATCCCTCAATGTCCACCTCGGGCGAGGGTGTCCAGGTGAGCATCAATACTCCGTCGAGACTCATGGCCGAGCGCAGGCGGGCAGGCGGCGTAGGCGCACTGAGGTCGGCAATGTGGATGGGGATAGGCATCGAGTGGGTCATATTGAGTGCCGTGTCGGTGGCTACGACAACGATCTTGCCGCTCTCCAGTCCCGTGACGTTCACCGTCAGCACCGTATCGGTAGGGGGTAGCGGGTCGGTGACCAGGGGCATCATACGGCCCTCGTCGAGGAGGCGCTTCTGCTCGGCCGAGAGCTGCTGGGCCACGCTGTCGGGGATGTCGATGTTGATGCGGTCCTTGTAGTTGGGGTTCTGGTAGAAGGGGATATAGCCCACGAGGTCGTCCTCGATAGAGTCCTTCACGATGTGTATGTATGCATCGATATGGTCGCTGTTCTCGTCGCGCACGATCTCGATAAACTCGAGCAGCGGAGCCGAGGGCGGTATCAGGTCGGGCATCTCCACGCGGTGCGGGTCACAGGGAGTGGTGAGGTCGCCAAACATGTCGTATCCCTTGATGCGGTATTCGTAGGTACCGGGCTGTACCATCTCATCGACATAGCGGTTGTATCCGTCCTCGTACTCCTCGGCCTGGAGCATCATAATGTAGGGTTTGTCGTTGAGGGTAGTCCACTCCCCTCCCCTGCTCACGCAGCGACGCTCGATGCTGAAAGCGGTGAACAGCTGTGTGCGCTGCCACTTGAGCAGTACACTGGCCGGGGGCTGTATGGAGTCGGTGATGGTGGTGGTGTAGCGTTCAGGTTTCCACGTGCCCAGTTTGTCGGCTCGGGTGACATATTGGTTGATACGGAGCACAGAGTCGGGGGCCACAGGCGCTATCACATAGTCGTACACGCGGTTGGCCCTGGCTGTGCGGTCCTCGAAGGCGAGACCCATGGCCACGGCAATGTCGCGCCGCTGCTCGGCGATGAGCATAGCATAGCTGTATACCATCTGCTGCTCCTCCATCAGCTCCACGATGGATGCCATGGAGTTCGGGTGCGCCTCGGTATTACCTATCTCAGTGCGCTTGCCGTAGATAATCTCGGCTGCTGCTGCAGCCAGCGTGTCGCTGGCCTCGAACGACTCGATGAACTGCTCCAGCGACAGCGGTTTCACCCGTGCCAGCGTGTCCATTTCGATGACGTCCTTATCTTGCCACACACGCACCACATCGTAGCCCCAATAGTTGAGCGTGCGCCAGGGTACATACTCATCGGGGGCCCAGCGGATATAGATGTTGTCATCGTAGGAGCGTGTAGTTACATATATGTTGTAGGCATGTGGCGGCTCCACCACCGAGTCGGTAGGTAGAGTACTGAGGTCGGCCAATACAGGTTTCTCATCATCGGTCTGTGCCATCAGCGTAGTGGCTATGCCCACTGTCAACAGCAGTGAGGCTACTCTTCTTGCAATATGTCGTATCATCATTGTCATCGTAAAATGGTGTTTATCGGGTTTCTTCATAGAGGAACTCATAGTTCTTATATGGCTTTGTAAACTTATACGTATAGATGTTGGTGCTCTCCGCTCCCGGACGCACCACCAGGCCCGTATTGCGTGTGCCGTCGTTCTGCTTCACGTTGTATCCGTTGGGACGCATGAAACGGTATTGCAGATAGGCCATTCCATTGAGATAGTGCGATGCATTGAAATAGTAGTTGTACGTATTGTCAATGATCTTGCGTGCATATTGGCGGCGCACCTGAGGTATTATCTCATATACGTGGTCGTTCAGTATGCCATACATATAGGGTATCTGATACACCTTCAGCGTGACGTAATCAGACTGGCTCGCACCTCCACGGCCTGCAACACTAAGATTCCAATGACTACGGGTATTCATCCAAGTCCTTGCTTTTGCGGCATCAATGTCAATCTTTGAGGCTGTCTTGCTCTTCACGACATAGTCCTCGAAACTGCGCTGATAGTCGCGCATTGATTGGGTAAACATCTGAGCCAGCCACGCATCTGTCTCCATCATTTCGAGCAGGCGGTTGTGGATATATGGCCAGCGGTTCGACCTGCTGTCACGCTTGGTGTAGGAATTGGTGCGAACCAGCTTGGGTGAAATCTGATTCATACGTTCTTGGAAACTGTAGAGGCTGAACTCCGACTTGTTGAGTACTAGTGAACCATTCCAGCCCTTTGAATCTTTTGTAAGGGTATTCCAAAAATACTCATAGTTGTAGAGTGTATGGTCAAGATGGAGAGTATTTGAATTCGTATTGGAATTGTACTCTACATACGCCACACTGTACAGCGGACTGCC
>CANBEE010000024.1 GCA_947367415.1 uncultured Bacteroidales bacterium | reverse complement strand
ACATCCCCGCGTTCAAGCCCGCAAAGACTTTTGCTATCGACGTGAAGAAATAAGAAATATAAGAAGTATTAATCCATAAAATTTTTAAACTATGCCAAACGGTAAGAAGCATAAGCGTCATAAAATGGCGACTCACAAGAGAAAGAAAAGACTGAGAAAGAACAGACATAAGAGCAAGTAAGCTCTGAGCTCAGTTAGCAACAAGACAAGGAACAAACATCAGAATATGGAACATGATTTTGAGTTTGTTCTTTGTCGTATTTTGTAAAGTATTCATTTACTAATTAGAACCCAAGAAAAGTGACAACCGAATTATTCATCGATGTACAGCCCCAAGAGATTACCATCGCCCTTACCGAAGACAAGGTGCTGATGGAGTATCAGCGAGAGGGACGCGAGGCGTCGTTCTCTGTGGGCAACATGTACTTGGGACGGGTAAAAAAAATAATGCCTGGCCTGAATGCATGTTTTGTTGATGTAGGTTCAGCCAAAGAAGCTTTTCTTCACTATCAGGACTTGGGTAGTCACTACAACTGCTACCACAAGTATGTGAAACAGGTAATCAGCGACAAGAAGAAACTTGCCCCCATCTCCAAAGCCACCGGCCAGCCTGAGCTTCCCAAAGAGGGAAGCATCAGCAACTATCTTCAGACCGGGCAGGAGATTATGGTGCAGGTTGTCAAGGAGCCCATATCCACCAAAGGTCCAAGACTCACCGCCGACCTCTCTTTTGCCGGCCGTTTCTTGGTACTTACCCCATTCTCCGACAAGGTTTCCGTATCGTCAAAGATCAAGTCATCAGAGGAGCGAGCACGACTCAAGCAACTCATACAAAGCATCAAGCCCAAGAACTTCGGCGTCATCGTACGTACTGTGGCCGAGGGCAAGCGTGTAGCGGAGCTTGATGCCGAACTCAAAATCCTAGTCAAGCAGTGGGACGAGGCTATCGTCAAGGTTCAGAAAGCCGAGAAGCCCCCAGTGCTCATTTACGAAGAAAACAGCCGTGCTGTCGCCATGTTGCGCGACCTATTCAGCCCCTCCTACGAGGCCATCTATATCAATGACAATGCCGTATATGACGAGATACGCAACTACGTAGCCTTGATTGCCCCCGACAGAGCACATGTCGTAAAACACTACACGGGCACTCTGCCCATCTTCGACAACTTCGGCATCACCAAACAGATTAAGTCATCGTTTGGCCGAATCGTGCCCTACAAAGGAGGAGCCTACATGGTCATAGAGCACACCGAGGCCCTGCACGTAGTCGACGTCAACAGCGGCAACCGCTCACGAGGCAACACCAATCAGGAGGAGAATGCCATCGACGTGAACCTCGGCGCAGCCGATGAACTAGCCCGCCAGCTCCGCTTGCGCGATATGGGTGGCATCATCGTGGTTGACTTCATCGATATGGACACAGCCGAAAACCGTCAGAAACTCTATGAGCGCATGTGCCAGAATATGTCGCGCGACCGCGCCAAGCACAATATCCTTCCGCTCAGTAAGTTTGGTTTGATGCAGATCACTCGCCAACGTGTACGCCCAGCAATGGATGTCGCCGTTGAGGAGACCTGCCCCGTATGTTTCGGCAAAGGCACTATCAAGTCATCCATACTATTCACCGACACGCTGGAGAACAAGATTGATTACCTTGTAAACAAATTGAAGATTAGCAAATTCAACCTACACATCCACCCCTACGTGGCAGCCTATGTCAACCAAGGGGTAGTCTCTCTGAAGACTCGCTGGAGGATGAAGTATGGCTTCGGCATACGCATCACCCCCAACCAGAGCCTACCGCTACTTGCCTACACATTCTATGATGCCCAAGGCAACGAGATTGACATGAAGGAAGAGGTAGAGATGAAGTAACATTACAAGAGAGAGAGGAGGAGCCACGAGCCCCTCCTCTTCGTTTTCATCTGCAGCAACCCCAATCAGCGCAAACGTATAATGTCTCCCACCATCGGGGAATAAGTGTCGGGCGACACCTTGTTCATCTTATACAAACGGTCGAGACGCACGGCATACTTCTGCGATATCATGTGCATACTCTCCCCATCGGCCACCACATGATGCGTATTGGGTTCCTTTGCGCGACGATGCTTACGGTGCAGATAAATGATGTCACCCTTCACCGGCACATAGTTCTTATAGAGGTCATTGTAGCGTATCAGCTTACGCTTCGGTATGCCAAACTCCTCCACTATGCCCTGCATGGTATCACCCTGGCGAGCTACGATATAAACGATACCGCTAGCTAGACGCGGCGTATGCGGTCCGAGATAGCGGGTTTGATTACCCTGATTATGGTCAAACCTATCGAGCCCATAGCGTTCGATAATCTCAATCAGCTTCTCTGCATAGGTGGGACTGGTGGCATATCCAGCACGCTTGAGCCCACGTGCCCAACTGATGTAATCAGTCTCGTCAAACTTGAAAAGAAAAGCATATCGTGCTCCTGTAGCAAGAAATATTGAGTGATCCTCATAGGAATCGCGTACAGATTTGTACACTCTGAAGCACTCGCCCACCTCATCGTCATCATGATAGGTGCGTTTGCCGTCCCAACTGTGGCATTTAATGCCAAAGTGATTGTTCGATTTTTGCGCCAGCTCACTCTTCCCCGCCCCTGACTCCAGCAAGCCTTGAGCCAAGGTAATACTGGCAGGAATGTGATACTTATTCATCTGCTCGATGGCAATACCTTTATACTTTTCTATATAAGCGATATAGTCATTATTCTGAGCACTCAGTGAGCCAAGCACCGCACACAGCGTAACTACAATTGCAACAATTCGTTTATTCATAGCGTGAAATAAATGCAAAAGTAATAAAAAGCCACGGCCTACACAACAACTTATCTGTTCTTTTTGTACCTTTGCTGTAAACAGTGAAGACAAATCAAAAACCATATACGCATGAAAGAATTAACCCATACATGCCACTACAAGCTCTACGCTTATGATGAGCTTTGCGAAGCCGACCGTAAGTTGGTCGATGCCGCCAAAGAGTCCACCCAAAGTAGCTATGCCCCCTATTCGCAATTTCAGGTCGGTGCAGCCGCATTATTATCCGATGGCACTATCGTATCGGGCAGCAATCAGGAGAATGCTGCCTATCCCTCTGGTCTGTGCGCTGAGCGCACCACCCTCTTCTTTGCCAATGCTGCACACCCCGACAAGGCTGTCGAAGCGCTTGCCGTAGCAGCCTATACCAATGGCAAGTTCACCAATGTCCCTGTTCCACCCTGCGGCGCGTGCCGTCAAGTCATGCTCGAGGTGGAGCAGCGCTATCACCAACCCATCCGCATCCTGCTCTACGGCACCGAGGGAACCTACGTTGTCGAAGGAGGCATCCGTGAACTGTTACCCCTCATCTTCGATGCATCGTTTCTTAAGTAATCTACCTGATAATTTTAAAAAGGTAGTCATTCCTCAAGCTGTAAGCAAGAACACCTCTACAGCTCGACAGTAGCGCGATGAGCCTAAAGAAAAGGAGTATTAGGTTAGAAACAAAGGTAACATCTTGCATCAAAAGCAAGGTGAGGGAGCACTGCTTGTAGAAAATCCGCGACAAAATGGCACGCTGTGTCAGCTAAAAGGTACGCATCTGTGAGATTATGACACATCGAACCCATTTGGCAAGCTTTTTGTTGTCATTTTTATGACATAGTGTCATCCGACACCATTAACGAGAATAAAATAACATCAGATATGAGTACAAAGGAAGAAAAGAAAGTGGTTGACGAAGAGAGTGTAGAAACAGTGGTGAATACAGAAGCTGCAGAGAACGTCGAAAACGCAGAGGCAACAGAACCTCAAGAGGGAACTCAGGAGGAACCACTGAGCGAGGTTGACGAACTGAAGAAGCAGCTTGCCGAGGCCATGGAGAAAAATGCCGAGTTGCAGGACAAGTATCTGCGCCAGGCAGCAGAGTTTGACAACTACCGCAAGCGTACCATCAAGGAGAAGGCCGAGCTCATCAAGAGTGCTGCCGAGAAACTCATGGTAGCCGAGCTGCCCGTAGTAGACGATATGGACCGTGCACTGGAGAACATGGAGAAGGGCATGGATGCCGATGCCTGCATCGAGGGATTCAAGCTTATCGTACATAAGTTCAATAATATACTCACACAGAACGGACTCGAGAAGATTGAGACCGACGGTCAGGAGTTCGACACTGACTTCCACGAGGCTATCGCCCTCATCCCCGCTCCGTCAGAGGAGCTCAAGGGCAAGATTCTCGACTGTGTACAGCCTGGCTACAAATTGGGCGACAAGGTGATACGTCACGCCAAGGTGGCTGTAGGACAATAACAATTTGCACACGACACGATGGAGAAAAGAGACTACTATGAGGTGCTTGGCGTCGAGAAGGGCGCCTCGGCCGATGAGATAAAGAAGGCGTATAAGAAGATGGCCATCAAGTATCACCCCGACAGAAATCCGGGTGACAAGGAGGCCGAAGAGAAGTTCAAGGAGGCTGCCGAAGCCTATGAAGTGCTGAGCGACGAGAACAAGCGTGCCCGCTACGACCAGTTTGGCCATGCAGGCATGGGCGGTGCAGCCGGTGGCGGCTATGGCGGACAAGGCATGTCTATGGACGACATCTTCTCCATGTTTGGCGACATCTTCGGTGGCCGTGGAGGATTTGGCGGCTTCGGTGGCTTTGGTGGTGGCGGTGGCCGCCAACAGGCACGTCGCTTCCGTGGCTCTGACCTACGCATCAAGGTGAAGCTCAGCCTCAAGGAGGTGGCCGAAGGCGTAGAGAAGAAACTCAAACTGAAGAAATATGTTCCTTGCTCGCACTGTAACGGTACAGGAGCAGAGAACGGTAGTGGTACAGAAACCTGCCCCGACTGCCATGGTACAGGCTCGGTGACACGCACCCAGCAGACCATGTTCGGCATGATGCAGACACAGGGCGTATGTCCCCGTTGCGGTGGCGAAGGCAAGATTATCAAGAACAAGTGCCCCCACTGTAGTGGCGAAGGTATCGTCTATGCCGAGGAGATTGTCACTGTAAAGATTCCTGCTGGTGTAGCCGAAGGCATGCAGCTCTCCATGAACGGCAAGGGTAACGCAGGCAAACACAATGGCGTGCCAGGCGACCTACTCGTACTCATCGAGGAAGAGCCCTCAAAGGAGCTACTACGCGACGAGAACGACCTCATCTACAACCTGCTGCTCGATGTACCCACCGCAGCACTTGGTGGTACGGCCGACATCCCCACCATTGACAGCAAAGTGCGTGTAAAGATTGAGCCGGGTACACAGCCTGGCAAGGTGCTGCGCCTCCGTGGCAAGGGTCTGCCTAGCGTGAACGGATACGGCACTGGTGACCTGCTCGTAAACATCAGCGTCTACATCCCTGAGACGTTGAGCCGCGACGAGAAGGCCGCATTGGAGAAGTTCCAGAAGTCCGACAACTTCCGCCCCAACGAGAGCCTGAAGGAGAAGATTTTCCGCAAGTTCCGCAACCTGTTCGATTAAGTCTTACAATCATATAAACCAAAGCCGTATCAGCCGATGCGGCTTTTTTATGATATATAAAGATGCATATTCCGAAAAAATGTGCTAACTTGCACTGCGTTTTATACTTTAAGCAATAAGTCTATGTCTATCACCAGAAAACTCATTACATCCCTGCTCCTTAGCAGCATTTTCTCATTAACAGCACAAGCCGTAGAGAAGCGCCCCAACGTAGTGAATATCCCCTTCCAAGCGGGTACGCTGCGTCTCAACATTATGGCCGATAATGCCGTACGTGTGCAGTATATCGAAGAAGAAGGACGCACGCTTCCCGAATGGGTGTACCTGCCCGACGCAGACACCAAGAGGGTAAAATACAAGAGTAGCAGCGAGGAGGGAGTTACCACAATAGAGACTCATGCGATGAGCATCTGTATAGACAATCATGCACAAGTGCTCACCATCACCAACAGGCAAGGGAACGAAATATTCAAAGCCACCTCGCACCTGTTACAAGCAAGCACAGTACAGGGAGAACCTACCTGGATAGCAGGCCTGCAGATGGAGTCGCCCACCAACGAGTATCTCTACGGACTGGGACAGTTCCAAGATGGGTACAGCAACGTACGCGGACTGACGCGCCGACTCACTCAAGTGAACACACAGATTGCCATCCCCTTCATCCTCTCGAGCCGTGGGTATGGACTACTGTGGAACAATTATGGAATGGTAGACTTCAACCCCACAGAGGCCTCACTGAAGTTGGAGCAAACAGATGATCAGGGCGAAGCGGTAGCCGTGAATGTGACCTCTACCGAGGGAACACGTCGCGAAATGCGCCGCGCCAACGGATTCATAGGCACATTGGAGATACCCACCAGCGGTAGATATGCCCTTATGCTCGATGTAGGGCAGGTCATGGCTCGACGCCATCACTTGGAGATTGACGGAGAGACTATCACAGACGTGCGCAACGTATGGCTCCCTCCTACCACCTCGATCATCGTGGAACTGGAGGCTGGCAAGCACGACATCGTGGCCGAGCTGGAGCGCAACGACCGCCCCACCCTATACTACCGCCTCATCGACAACACCACCACACTGCGCTCGCCCGTAGCCTCATGTGTAGATTATACGGTTTTCGTAGGCTCAGCCGACGAAGCCATCGCCACCTACCGCGACCTCACAGGCGAAGTACCCATGCTACCACAATGGGCATTCGGCTATGTACACTGTCGCGAGCGATACAAGTCGCAGAAGGAGTTGCTGGACAATGCCGCCACCTTCCGCCAGCGCAAGCTGCCAATCGACCTGATTGTGCAGGACTGGCAATACTGGGGCAAGTATGGGTGGAACGCCATGAGATTCGACGAGGGCCACTACCCAGACCCGGCAGCCATGCTCGACTCGCTACACCGCATGAACATGCACTTGATGCTCTCCGTATGGTCGAAGATAGATCCCAACTCCGAGGTTGGCCAACAGATGGCAGAGAAGGGCTACTACATCCCCCACACCTCGTGGGTAGACTTCTTCAACCCCGAAGCTGCAGCTTTCTATTGGAAAAACTTCAGTGAGCGCCTGCTCCAGCCCTACGGTATAGATGCCTGGTGGCAAGATGCCACCGAGCCTGAGAATGATGACCTTGTAGGTCGTAAGGTAAACAATCAGACCATCCCCGGCGAGGTGTACCGCAACGTATATCCCCTGCTCGTCAGCAAAACGGTATATGAGGGATGTCGCAACGACGACCCAGAGCGCCGCAGCATGATATTCACCCGCAGCGCCTTCCCTGGCATACAGCGCTATGGTTCGGTATTCTGGTCGGGCGATGTGGGCAACGACTGGGAGACACTCCGCAGACAATTCGTGTCGGGACTCGGACTGGTCAGCACAGGACTCCCCTGGTGGACCTACGATGCCGGTGGATTCTTCCGCCCGGGAAACCAGCACTCCAATGCCGACTACATCGAATGCATGCTACGCTGGATTCAGGGTTCCACCTTCCTTCCCCTGATGCGTGTACACGGCTACATGAGCGACACTGAGCCTTGGCGCTACGGTGCTGAAGCCGAGCGCATCATCGCCCAGTATTTGGAGCTGCGCTACCGCCTGCTACCCTACATCTACTCCGAGGCAGCCCGCGTCAGCTACGAGGGTTCCACACTGATGCGCCCCTTGGTGTTCGACTTTGCCAATGACGAAGAGGCGATGAAGCAAGATATAACATATATGTTCGGACAATCGCTGCTCATCCAGCCCATCGTGAAAAAGGGAGTAAGCAGCTACCGAAGCTACCTCCCCGAGCATGCTGGCGGATGGTACGATTTCTGGTCGGGCAAGCACTATGCCGGCAAGCAATACGTCGACACAGAGGTCAGTCTTGAGACCATTCCCGTATTCGTCAAGGGTGGCAGCATACTCCCTTGGGGACCTGCCATACAGTACAGCAACGAGAAGTCCGAGGAACCACTCACCCTGCGCATTTATCCCAGCACTGATGCCACCTTCTGCCTCTACGAAGACGAAGGCACCAACCACAACTACGAGTCGGGAGCCTGCAGTCGAATCCCCTTCACTTGGGACGAAGCGCAGCAGACCCTCACCATTGGTAAGCGCCAAGGCACCTTCGAGGGTATGGAGCAGGAGCGCACCTTCATCTTAGTCAAAGGTGAGCAGAAGCGAGAAATCTCCTATACAGGCAAGAAGATTCGGGTGAAATGGTAGCCCTACCGTGAGCCCAGGTAGAGGAAGAGCATACCAAGGAGTACGAGCAGGAGGTCGAGTGCCTTGCTGCGCAGGTTCTTCTCACGAAAGAGAAGCGCTCCGCAGAGGAACGACACCACTACGCTACCTCTACGCACCATAGAGACGACAGAGATGAGCGAGTCCTCCTGCGCCAATGCAGTGAAGTAGGCAAAGTCGGCCACGCAGAGAAACACCGAGATGAACGGTATGGCCCACGACCAGCGGAAAGGAGTGGTCTTATGACGTACGGGCGCCCATAGCACCAGCACCAGGAAGCACATGATGAAGAACTGATAGACGGTAAACCATGACTGCACCACCATGCTATCGAAGCGCTGCATGAGAAACTTGTCGTACAGCGCACTTACCGCGCCCAGCAGCGAAGACATCACGACAAAGAAAATCCATCGGTTGTGGCGAAAGTCGATACCCTCTTTCTTACCGCTACGGCTCAGCAGCATAAACGACACCATAGCAAGCAGTACGCCCACCCATTGATAGCCATTGAGTCGCTCACCGAAGATAAGCAGCGCACCCAGCAACACCATCACAGGACGCGTAGCATTGATGGGCCCCACGATCGTGATAGGCAGATGCTTCATTCCGAAGTAGCCGAATATCCATGAACTAAGCACAATGACAGCCTTGAGCATAATGAACTTGTGTACCTCCCAGCCACACATGGGGACATACAGCATAGTACCATCGAGCACATCACTTATCACCGATAACGTAATGAACGGGAAGAAGATGAGCATAGAGAAGAAGGTATTGAGGAAGAGCACAGGAATGACAGCATTGTCGCGCAACGCCTGCTTCTTACTCACGTCGTAGAGGCCGAGCAAAGCGGCCGAAAGGAATGCTAAGGCTAACCACATAGAGCAGTAGATGATGGATGATGGTTTTAGAATAGCGGGTGCGCTGTGTGCGCACCCGCTTGATTGGTGTATGTTGGTTTAGTGTTTAGTGTTATTTGTTTAGTGTTTAGTGTGTAAACAGGGCTCTATACCTTAAACTCTAAACCTAAACAAACATTAGTCGAGCTTGCGTGAACCGTCGCCGATAACTACATCGTATACGAGGGGAGCGTGGCCAAACTCAGCGGTGAACTTAGCCTTGGCTGTCTCAACGAAGTTATCGTACAACTCGTCCTTAACGAGGTTGATGGTGCAACCGCCGAAGCCACCGCCCATTACGCGGCAACCTGTAACGCCACACTCCTTGGCTACCTCAGCGAGGAAGTCGAGCTCTACGCAGCTTACTTCGTAGTCCTTGCTCATGCCCCAGTGTGTCTCGTACATCTTGGCACCTACGGTCTCGTAGTCGCCCTTCTCGAGTGCGTCACACACTGCGAGTACGCGGTCCTTCTCACCGAGAACGTACTTGGCACGACGATAGTCTACCTCAGGAACGAGGGCCTTAGCCTCTTCGAGCATCTCCCATGTTACGTCACGCAGAGTCTCGATGCCGGGATAGTTGGGCTTGAGAACCTCTACTACGTGCTCGCAAGAGCGACGACGCTGGTTGTACTCGTCACCGAGTTTGTGCTTCACGTTGGTGTTTACCAACACGAGACGATAGCCCTTGGGCTCGAAGGGGAAGTACTCGAACTCCATAGAACGGCAGTCGAGGCGCATGAGGCAACCTGCCTTACCGAATACAGATGCAAACTGGTCCATGATACCGCAGTTGCAGCCTGTGTAGTTGTGCTCGGTAGACTGGCCTACGCGAGCGAGCTCGAACTTGTCGATCTTGCCTTCGCCGTAGATCTCGTTGAGGGCGAATGCGAATACGCTCTCGAGGGCAGCTGATGAAGACATACCTGCACCGAGGGGAACGTCGCCAGCAAATGCTGTATCGAAGCCCTTCACCTCAACACCGCGCTTCTGCATCTCGCGGCATACACCGAATACGTAGCATGCCCATGCCTCAGCGGGCTTGTCCTCTTCGTTCAAACCGAACTCTACATAGGGAGCCTCGTCCTTCGGATCGATATCGATAGCAAATGCACGAACCTTGTCAAGACCGTTGGGCTTGATAACCATGATCATACCCTTGTCTACTGCACCGGGGAATACGAAACCGCCGTTATAGTCGGTGTGCTCACCGATAAGGTTGATACGACCGGGAGATGCATAAGCTACACCTTCGCAGCCGAAACGCTCTACAAAATGTTTTTTTACAAATTCTTTGTCCATAGTATTTACTTTTTAATAATTGGATATAATTGGTGTGATATATTACTTCAAACCTACCTTTGAGCCCTTCCAGCAGAACCAGAGAACGTAGATGTAGTAGATGAACATCATGGCGATAGCATAACCTACGCCGAGGCTGGGGTTGTCAACTACGAGACCCATGAGCGGAGTCAAGGTAGCAGCACCTACAACACCGAGGTTGATGATACCAGATGCAGACTTGGTGTGGGGGCCGAGCTCCTGCAGACCGAGGTTGAATACCAAGGGCCACATTACAGAGTGGAACAAACCGGCTGCCAACATGCAGTATACTGAAGCCATGCCGTTGAGCATGAAGCTGATACCTACGCAGAGAGCACCACCTGCTAAGCAGAAGGTAAGGATAGCTCGGGGCTGGAACTTGCTGAGCACGGCAGCACCGATGAAGCGGCCTACCATCATGCCACCCCAATACAACCACAGGTAGTCAGTGGCCTTGCCGGGCAGAGTGGGATCGGCCTTGAAGTATGCGGGAAGCATAGAGGGGATACCAATCTCAAGACCCATGTACATGAAGATGGCGAGGGCACCCAACCATACGTGAGGATACTTGAACACGCTGCTCTTGTACTCCTTCACTACGCCTGTAGCCTCGGCAGCCTGCTCTTCTTCCTTGATTTCGGGAAGCTTCAGGAACACGAGGATAACGCAGAGCAGCAGAGTGAAGATACCCAAGCCAAGGTAGGGCGCGGGCACTGCAGCAGGAGTGGGAATCTGACCAGCGATAATCACTGAACCGATGAAGATAGGAGCCAATGTGGTGGCTACAGAGTTGAGTGCCTGTGACAGAGTCATACGGAAAGCACCCTTCTCAGGAGCACCGAGCACCATTACATAGGGGTTTGCCACGAGCTGCAGCATCACGATACCGAGAGCTACAACGAACATGCTACCCAAGAAATAGGTGTACACAACAGCGGTGCTGGCATCGAGGTTAGATGAGATGGCAGCCCAGTTGATGATGAAGCCGATACCTACTACGGCAAGGCCGAGGATAAGGGTCTTCTTGTAGCCAATCTTGCTCATCATGAATCCGAAGGGGATTGACAATGCATAGGCGCCATAGAAAGCGGTGTTTACCAACTGGCCCTGAGCATCGCTCAGCTTGAAGGCCTCTTTACAGAACTCAATCATTGAGTTGTTCATCGTGGTAACGAAGCCGATGAGGAAACATACGGCAATCACGATGATGAGTGCGAACGTGTAGTTCGGTGTTTGTTTTTGGTTCATAGTGTTTTGATGTTATTAATGATTTGTATTTCCTAAAACTCCTCAGAGAATTATTCCACTCCAAACTTATAAACGGTCGTCTGTGTGTACTCCTCACCAGGCTTGAGCACTACAGAGGGGAAGTGAGCCTTGTTGGGGCTGTCGGGGAAGTGCTGTGCCTCGAAGCAGATAGCGCTGCGCTTGGGGAAGGTAGCTCCGTGAGCACCCTCGAAGCCGCTGTGCCAGTTTGATGTGTATACCTGCACGCCCGGCTCGGTGGTGTAGCATTCGATGACGCGGCCGCTGTTAGGCTCTACGCACTTGGCAGCAAAGCTCAGTTCGCCCGGCCAGCGCTTGTTGAGTACCCAGCAGTGGTCGTAGCCTACGCCAAACTTGGTCTGCTCGTGGTCTGCATCGATGCGCTCGCCCACTACGTGAGGTGTGCGGAAGTCCATCGGAGTGCCCTCCACGTGGTCGATGCGGCCGTAGGGGATAGATGTCTCGTCTACGGGGCAGTAGTGGTCGGCGTTGAGTGTGAGGATATTGTTCTCCACCGAAGCGGTGTCCTTCTCGATGCCCGAGGGGCTGAAGAATGCGTGGTGGGTGAGGTTCACGATGGTGGTCTTGTCGGTGGTGGCCTTGTAGTCGATGACAAACTCATTGTCGTCGGTCAAGGTGTATACCACGGTGATGTCGAGTGTGCCGGGGAATCCCTCTTCGCCGTCGGGCGATACGTAGTGCAGCTTTACGCTGTTGGGTGCCAACACCTCAGCATCCCATACACGGGCATGATAGCCGGTAGGACCGCCGTGCAGGTGGTTGGGGCCATTGTTCACGGCCAGTGTGTACTCCTGTCCGTCGAGGGTAAACTTGCCGTGCTTGATGCGGTTGCCGTAGCGGCCGATGAGTGTGCTCAGGAAGGGTTCGGGCGATGCGATGACCTTGTCGATAGTGTCGTGGCCCTGAACCACGTTGCCCAGCTTGCCATTGCGGTCGGGCATCATGATGGTGAGCAGTGCGCCACCGTAGTTGGTGAAGGCTACCTCGTTGCCCAGTTTGTTGGTAAGGATGAAGAGGTCGGTCTTCTTACCATTGATATCTTTCTGAAAGTCGGCTTGCTTCAAGCCCGATACGTTGTTAGGATTACATACGTTTGACATAGTATTTACTTTAAATTGGTTTTTAACACGCAAATTAAAGCATTATCTTTCAGATTTCAAAAGAAAACTTTGAGAATCTGTTTTGAAAAAGTTAGAAAAAGAATATTTATTCTCGGTTTTTCTTCATTTCTGCCCAGCAAGTTAGCAAATCAGCCACTACGAAGCTGCTGCCACCCACGTAGATGAAGTCCTCGGCGTCGGCCTCGGCAAGCGCAGCTTCCGTGGCTGCCTGTACGGTGGGGTACGCTGCTCCCAGCAGGCCAAACTCCCGAGCCACCTCTTGCAGGGCACTGCTGTCTAGGGCACGCGCCACGCTGGCTTGGCCGAAGTAGTAGGTTGCCTCCTTGGGCATGAGGCGAAGCACTCCGCGTATGTCCTTGTCGTTGACCATGCCGAAGACGATGCGCAGCCGTTTGCAGGGTTGTGCCAGTAGCTGGGGCACGATGTATTGGAATCCGCCCGTGTTGTGCCCCGTATCGCACACCAGTCGAGGCTCACTATGCAGCTGTTGCCAGCGCCCCATCAGTCCCGTGAGGCGGCATACGCCGGCAAATCCGCCACGCACAGCCTCCTCGCCGAGGCGGTAGCCAGCCTCCTTCAGTGCCGCGATGGCATGCAGTATGGTGTTGACGTTCTTCTCCTGGCAATATCCGCGCAGCTCCACGCGCAGCTCTCCGTAGGGCAGCGTCTGGTATATGTCGCAGTCCGCAGCACTGCGCTTGTCGCTCCACAGAGGTTGCTCCTGTGCAAAGGTGATGGGTGCCTGCTTGGCCTCGGCTTCGGCCTTGAATACAGGGTAGGTCTCCTCGTTGTGCTCGCCGATGATAACAGGTGTCGAGGGCTTTATGATGCCCGCCTTCTCCGAGGCTATCTTGGCCAGCGTATCGCCCAAGAGGCCTACGTGGTCGAAGCTGATGTTGGTGATGACTGCCAGGTCGGGGCTGATGATGTTGGTGCAGTCGAGCCGTCCGCCCAGCCCCACCTCGATGACGGCCACGTCGACCTGCTGCTCGGCAAAGTAGAGCAGCGCCATGGCTGTGGTGAGTTCGAAGAACGAGGGGTGCAGTGGCTCGAAGAATGCGCGGTGATGGGCCACGAAGTCCACCACAAACTGCTCCTCGATGGGCGCTCCATTCACACGGATGCGCTCCTTGAAGTCCACCAGATGCGGCGAAGTGTAGAGTCCCACTCGATAGCCTGCCTCTTGCAGTATGGCTGCCAGTGTATGCGAGCACGAACCCTTGCCGTTGGTGCCACCCACATGGATGGTGCGGAACGTGCGGTGCGGATGGCCGAAATGCTCATCCAGCGCAAGGGTATTGCTCAGACCCTCCTTATAGGCCCCCTGCCCGATGTTCTGGAACAGCGGGGCACTATTATATAAGTATGTGATTGTTTCTTGATAGGTCATTTGTTTTTTGGGTTAAGGGTTAGGGTTATGGGTTATGGGTTATGGGTTATGGGTTATGTGAATTGTCAATTGTGAATTATCAATTGTCCACAGTCCAACTATCCTTCCAGAAGAGCAGCGGGGTGCCGTCGGTGTCGTATTCGATGGGGAGCCATATGTGGCGTGAGTTCTTCAGGCTGCGCGGTATCCAGCGGTCGGCCATGAAGATGTATTGGTCGGTGCCCTCAATCTTGAAGATATAGGTACCCTGCGTGTAGAACGACTTGTTGGCACCCTCGCCGCGGAAGGGGCTGGGGAGCTGCTCCCAGGGGCCCCACATCGACTTGCTCTTGAACATGCGTGCCTCGTTGGGGTCCCAGCCCGTGCAACCGCTGGTAATCATCCAGTACACGCCATTGCGCTTGAAGATGGTGGGCGCCTCATTGTGTCCGCCGGGGGCGAGGCGTATGTAGCGGCCCGTGTAGTCGAGGTAGTCGGGGGTGAGCTCGGCGATGTTGAGCGTGAGGTTCTCCTCGGCCGAGTGTATGTGGTATGCCGTGCCGTCGTCGTCGACGAAAACCGTCATGTCGCGGCTCATCTGTCCGCCCGGCAGGTCGCGCTTGAGCAGCAGGCCCTCGTCCACGGCGCGACGCCACTCGGGTGTCCACCACTCCTTATACTTGGCTTCGTCGAGTGCCATGGCCCGCTTGATGTCGCGCTTGGTGAAGTCCATCGGCCACTTGCCTGCATTAGGGCGCAGCGAGCGGATAAACTTGAAGGGGCCTGTGGGTGTGTCGCTCACGGCGAAGCCCACGCGTGCCGCCTCGTAGCCGCGTCCCTTGAGCTCGAGGTGGAAGAGCATCACAAACTTCTTCGTCGTGGGGTTATACACCACCTTGGGGCGCTCCATGATGCATCCTCGTTCGATGACATCGCCCTTCGTCTCCGACACGGCCAGTGCCACGCCCTCGTTCTTCCAGTTCATGAGATCCTTCGACGAGTATACGCCGACGCCCACCTCGGTGGTAAATCCACGTGCAGGTCGGTTCTCGCCATACCAGTAATAGGTACCCTCGTGATACATCACGTTGCCACCGTGTGCATTGATATGTTCGCCCTTATCGTCGGGCCACACCTCGCCCGGCGTGATCGCCGTCAGCGCCTGTGCACACACCGTGTTTACACCCAGCCACAGCATCATTGCCACGGCCATCATAGATCTCATCATCGTCGTTGTTTTCATAAGCATTTGTTTATTTGATGTAAAGGTACGGAAAATCTTCGTAACTTCCTAATTCGTCGCGGGTTTTAATTAAACTCTACATCACGGCCTCACCCATTCCGCTTATACAATCCCTTGGCAATGCCACTCTTTGCGAGGCGACCATCGGCGAGCATCTCTGCGATATGTCGACGTGCCGTGCTCAAGCTGCATCGGCACAGCATGGCATAGTTGCGCGCGGTGATGTACTCGTGCTGGGCGAAGTAGCTGTCCAAGGCCTCGGTGAGTGCCTCATCAGCGAGCGGCTGTTTCACCACACCATCCCACTCGAAGGCGAGTCCTGAGATCTGCTGTGTCAGGTTCTTCGAGGGGCGGAAGGTGATGCCCTTGGCCACAATCTCCGTGTTGCGCAGTTCCTCATCGGCACTCTTGCGCGTAGCCGTGCCCACCTCGAGCGACAGCGTGCCCAGGTTGCCCAGCGACACGCGGTTCCCCTGCATGAGCGCATCCACAATCTCCCCCTCCAGTGCACGCCATGCGGCTAGCACGTCTGTTTCGGTGAGGCTCATGGCATCGTTGATGTTTTCCGCCATATCCTTCACATCCCCGCACTGTGGGTTGGCCACGGTCACGCGTATGCCCCACAGCTCGCCAGTCTCTGCGCCATTGCGCAAGCAACGTCGTGTGCCACGGCACTTGATGGTCCCATGACCCGTTCTCATTCTCGTGTTTCGTTTCTTTGACATAAATTTCTGATGACAGGTTCCTTTATCTAAAATCTTCAGTCTCTTTCCGTAAAACCAACGGCCCCTCTTCTCCACTCCATCGCAATGACACCATCGCACCATCGCGATGATTCATACACGTCATCGCGAAGATTCACACATGCCATCGCGATGACACGACCTATTGGCAATACTCTGTAAAGATAATAAAAAGTTCCCTTTTGTGCAATAGCACCGCCCTTTTTCTTTAGGGACAAGCATGCATTCTGCCACAATGCCACTTCTGCCACATGTTTTCATAGAGGAAATCTGTATAAAAAAATAATTATTTAGGTAGCGTGTATGTATATAATTATTTATTTTTTTCCTACATACGCTCGTACATTTATGTGGCAGTGGCGGCAGAAATGGCATAAAATAGGGGTATTTTGCTATCTCCAACTTTACAATCCGCTCATTTTTGGTGACAGATGACACTTGTGGCGCTTATTATATACGAGTAG
>CANBEE010000023.1 GCA_947367415.1 uncultured Bacteroidales bacterium | reverse complement strand
ATACTCATCAAGCGCGGCCTGCAGAACGAGCTGTCGCACGCGCTCTTCGAGGCGCTGAAGGGGCATCTCATCCCCGTGCAGCGCGTGCCCATAGAGAAGCTCAACCGCCTCACCACGAAGAATCACCAAGGCGTGATCGCCTTCACCTCGGCCGTGACCTACCAGCGTGTGGAGGACCTTGTGCCCCTGCTCTATGAGGAGGGCAGGAACCCCTTCTTCGTGATGCTCGACGGCGTGACCGACGTGCGCAACTTCGGCGCCATAGCCCGCACCTGCGAGTGTGCCGGGGTGGATGCCGTAGTCATCCCCACACACGACAGCGTGAGCGTCAATGCCGATGCCATGAAGACCTCGGCCGGAGCACTTCACACATTGCCCGTATGCCGTGAGCCGAACTTGGGCAATGCCATCAAGTATCTCAAGAACTGCGGTTTCCGCGTGGTAGCCGCCACCGAGAAGGCAAAATACACCTACACCAAAGCCTACCTCACCGAGCCCGTGTGCATCGTGATGGGCGCCGAGGACAAGGGTATACCCAATGAACACCTCGCCCTGTGCGACGAATGGATATCCATCCCGCAGTTTGGACATATACAATCGCTCAACGTATCGGTAGCTGCTGGCGTGCTGATATATGAGGCGGTAAGGCAGAGGATGGGAGACTAGCGGCCCCCTCTAACTCCCCAAAGGGGGAGAAACACAGCCCTATGAAAACAAATGACATTTCAACCACAATGAATAGCATATTCAAACGCATACTTTCTTATCTCCCCTCCCTTGGGAGGGGGTTGGGGGTGGGTCTGCTCTTGCTCGTACTTGTCAGCTTCGCAGCCTCTGCCCAATCACCCAAGACACTGAAGCAGGTGAAGAAGGCTGTCTACACCCTGCAGACCTACGATGCTGAGGGTAACGTGCTGAGCACGGGCAATGGGTTCTTTGCTAATGATGGAGATTTCATTACCTCCTATGCGCTGTTGCCCAACTGCGCCAAAGCCGTAGTCGTAGACCACAAGGGGAAAACGCATGAAGTGGTGAAGGTGCTGGGCGCCAATGAGACCTACGACATCGTACGTCTCCAGACTGCTCCTATCAAGAAGTTGGTGAACACACCTATTGACACTACTTCCACGATGGAGCATACGAGCCTTTTCCTTCCTGCCATCGGCAAAGAGAAGAAGGTATACGACAAGTGGATTCCCGTACTGAGCACCGAGCAGGCAGCAGGGAACTATCACTACTTCACCTTGCATCATGCGGGCAGCCCTGCGCTCAGCCATCGCCCTCTGTTGGATGCCACAGGCAATGTAGTAGCCATAGTACAGCCTTCCGTAGAGACCGACACAGTGCTCTATGCCCTCGACATACGCTATGCCCTTGACCTTGCGGTGAAAGCACTTTCCGTGAATGACCGTAGCTACCGGGCATTACCGCTGCGCAAGGCATTGCCGGCCGATATCGATCAGGCATTAGTGAGCCTTTTCCTCGTATCCGACCAAGACGATGCAGCACTGCGCAGCGAGGTAATTGATGAGTTTATCAGTTCTTTCCCCGAAAGCCACGAAGGCTACCTCAGCCGTGCTGCTCACCACATCGCCCTCAAGAGCGACAGTGCCTATGCACTGGCAGAGGCCGACCACACCATGGCACTTGAGCGTGCTGCAGACAAAGCCGACGAGGTGCATTTCCAGATAGCTAAGCAAATGCTCTTGGTAGCCCTCGATACGCTGCAACAATACAAGGATTGGAACTATGAGCGCGTACTTGCAGAGATTGACAAGGCCCGCGCCATCAATCCCCTACCCATCTACACCCAGCAGCAGGGCGACATCTACATCACGATGAAGGATTACACTTCCGCTTACGAGAAATATATGGAGGTCAACCGTAGCGACATCGGCAGCCCCGACACCTGGCTGCGCACTGCCTACATCATAGAGCAACGTGCTGGTGAGGGAGACGTGGAACATGCCATTGCGCTCTTGGATAGCGCAGTAAGCAAGGCTCAATTGACAATTTACAATTCACAATTGACAATTCAAAAGTCGGCTCCTTACGTATTAGAGCGTGCATTGCTCAAGGCACGTCATGGTCTACATCGTCCTGCCGTAGCCGACTACAACCTCTACGAAGAGTTGGTGGGTACCATCAATACCGACCGTTTCTATTACTTGCGCGAGCAGTCTGAGGCTGCTGGCCGCATGTTCCAGCAGGCACTCGACGATATTGACCGCGCAATCGCTCTTGCACCACGCCAACCGGTATATCTGCTCGAGAAGGCATCGCTCAATGTTCGGGTAGCACGCTATGCCGAAGCGCTCCCCGTCCTTGAAGTTCTCATCAATGCTTTCCCCAACGATGTGGACTGCAACCGTCTGCTTGGTTTCTGCCATATACAGCTCGGCAATAACTCTATGGGATGCAGCTACTTGAAGAAAGCTGCAGCAATGGGCGACACTTCAGCAAAAAGTCTGCTGGATAAATACAAAAAATAAAGCGGGATGCAATGCAGCTGATTGCCCTTGGCTGTAACACCATTTCATAAGATTCACCTTTAATACCAATAAAATGAAAAGAAAAACACTTGCAATCCTGACCACGGCATGGGTACTTTTGCTCTGCGGCTGCAACGGCTGTACATCAACAAATGCTCCCAGCAAGTCACAGAACCATGCACTTATCAGTACCGATGGAACCAAACTCATCAAAAACGGACAGCCATACCATTATATCGGATGCAACATCTGGTATGCCTCCATTCTCGGTTCCACAGGTATGGGTGGCGACCGTGAGCGTCTGTGCCATGAGTTGGACCAACTGAAAGAACTGGGAGTCACCAATGTACGCATACTCTCTGGTCCTGACGCGGGAAGCCTCCTTGCAAACCCAGCCAAGCCCTACTTGCAAACAGCCCCAGGCGTACTCAACGACACGATTCTTGAAGGCCTCGACTATGTCATCGCTGAGCTGGAGAAGCGCGATATGGATGCTGTCATCTACCTGAACAATGCGTGGGACTGGAGCGGTGGCTATGGCTTCTACCTCAAGGAGTGTGGCTATGGCGACTCGCCCAACGCAAATGTCGAGGGAGGATATGACCGCTACGTGGACTACTGCGCCGACTTCTCGCGCGACACCTGTGCACAGGCATTATATTATAGGTATATAGAGGTAATCGTTTCGCGCCACAACACCATCACCGGGCGTCCCTACAAGGAGGAGCCTGCCATCATGGCTTGGCAGCTGTGCAATGAGCCACGTCCCTTTGCACGCGACAACAACACGAAGGAGATGTTTGCCCAGTGGATAGCTCGTGCTGCCGCACTCATCAAGAGCATCGACCCCAACCACCTTGTATCTACAGGCAGTGAGGGCACCGTAGGCTGCGAAGCCGACGTCAAACTTTGCGAGCGCATCCATGCCGACCCGAATATCGACTACCTGACCATACACATCTGGCCCGTCAACTGGGGCTGGGCACCGCGCACCGACCCCGACAGCGGTATCGACAACGCTTGCGCCAAGAGCAGCCAATACATCGCCATGCACACTGAGATGGCCAACCGACTGGGCAAGCCACTCGTAATTGAGGAGTTCGGTTACTCACGCCAAGGCAACAAGGCTGGTATAGGCATCCCAACATACAGCCGCGACCAGTTCTACAGCCACATCTTCGGTGAGGTGAAGCGCAGCATCAAGGAGGGAGGCCCCATCGCAGGTTGCAACTTCTGGGGATGGAGCGGTAGTGGACGCCCCCGCCAAGAGGTGTGGCAAGCAGGCGACGACTACTTGTGCGACCCACCCCACGAGCCCCAAGGCTGGTACTCGGTATTCGATTGCGACAGCAGCACGATAGCAATTATCAGAGATTTCAGCAAATAGGATATTCTAGGAAATCCTAGGAGATCCTAGGGAGTCCTAAGAATACCTAGATACCCTAAAAAATACAACACCCCCCATGAAACCACGCTCACTACTGCTCGCCACGCTGCTTGTGGCACTCCCCATAGAGAGCTTTCCCTCTCCTACCGATAAGGTCAACCCCTTTATCGGCACCACCAATTACGGCACCACACACCCGGGCGCCGTCACCCCAAACGGGATGATGTCAGTAGTGCCGTTCAATGTCATGGGATCGGACCTCAACCATTACGACAAGGACAAGCGCTGGTGGTCGGCACCGTATGAGTATACCAACCACTACTTCACCGGCTATGCCCACGTGGCGCTGAGCGGCGTAGGATGCCCCGAGGCCTCATCGCTATTGGTGATGCCTACAGCAGGAAAACTTAATGTGGACTACCATAGCTATGGCTCGGAATACACCCAGGAGAAGGCAACGCCCGGCTACTACACCAATCAACTGAGCAAATATGGCATCACCACCGAGGTGACCGCCACGCCCCGCACTTCGTGCGAGCGCTACACCTTCCCCGCTGGAGAGGGACACATCATCCTAAACCTCGGGCAAGGGCTCACCAACGAGAGCGGTGGCATGGTGCGCCGCGTGAGCAGTACAGAGGTGGAGGGCATGAAGCTCATGGGTACCTTCTGCTACACGACACAGGCGGTATTCCCCATCTACTTCGTCATGCGTGTATCGCGCGAGCCATCTACAGCTGGTCCGTGGAAATATCAGCCTAAGCTACAGGGTGTCGAGAGCGCTTGGAGTCCCGACGACGGCACCTACAAGCTCTACGAGAACTATCATCGCGAGATAGCAGGTGACGACATCGGCTACCGCTTCAGCTACAACGACCTTGGCGAAGGTGAGCAGGTGACGGTGCGCATGGGTGTATCGTTCGTATCCATGGAGAATGCACGCATGAACCTCGAGGCCGAACAGCAAGGAAAGACGTTCGACCAGCTGCATGCTGAGGCCACAGCACAGTGGAACCGTGACTTGGGGCGCATACGCATCGAAGGTGGCACCCCCGACCAGCAGACCATCTTCTACACCGCTCTCTACCACGCACTCATCCACCCGAGCATCATCAGCGATGTCAATGGAGAGTACCCCAAGATGGAGAGTGGCGACACAGGCAAGGCCGACTACACACGCTACTCGGTATTCTCGCTGTGGGACACCTACCGCAACCTGCACCCCCTGCTCACGCTCGTCTATCCCGATCGGCAGACCGATATGCTGCGCACACTCGTGGGGATGTATGAAGACTGGGGATGGCTGCCCCGCTGGGAACTCTTCGGACGCGAGACCTACACCATGGAGGGCGACCCTGCCGCCATCGTCATTGTCGACAGCTGGATGAAGGGACTACGCGACTTTGATATCCACAAGGCCTACGAGGCAATGCTCAAATCGGCCACCACGCCTGGAGCCGCCAACCCCATACGTCCCGACATCGACCCCTACATCACCGAAGGATATATCCCCGTGGGATTCTTTGCCAACGACCTCTCGGGCGACAACTCCGTATCGCACGCTTTGGAATACTGCATGGCCGACTATGCCATCAGCCAGCTGGCCGACTCATTGGGCGACAAGCCCAGAGCAAGGGAGTTTGCCCGCCGCGCCCAGAGTTACCGCCGCTACTACGACAAGGAGCACGGCACGCTACGTCCCCTCACATCGGACGGCACCTTCCTTGGCGACTTTGACCCTGCCACAGGCAAGCATTTCGAAAACGTTCCCGGTTTCCACGAGGGTTCAGCATGGGCCTACACCTTTGCCTCTACACATGACGTTGAGGGACTCACACGCCTCATGGGGGGCAAGCGTTTCTACATCAACAGTCTACAAAGCGTATTCGACAACGGGCACTACGACCCGGCCAATGAACCCGACATTGCCTACCCTTACCTCTTCAGCCGTTTCAAGGGAGAGGAGTGGCGCACACAAAAGGAGGTAAAGGCACTGCTCGACAAGCACTACCTAAACGCACCGCACGGCATTCCCGGCAATGATGACACGGGCACTATGTCGGCCTGGGCCGTATTCTCCATGATGGGCCTCTACCCCGACTGCCCGGGCACGCCCTATTATACGATTACCACGCCCACCTTCGACAAGGTGAACATCAGCACTGCACAAGACGAGGTCAGCATCATCACGCACCGCCCCGACACAGCATGCCACTATATCGAGCGCATCAGCCTCAACGGTAAACGTAGCGGATATCGCATCCACCACAACGCATTACAAAATGGAACAGTCATCGAACTGACAACAAAACAAACCCACCAATGAAAAAGCTTTATTATATAGGTATAACCTTGCTTGCATTAGCCTCATGCAACAAACCCAGTAGTCAAGAAAGTCTCATCAACTACGTAGACCCTCTCATCGGTAGCGGCGGACACGGCCATGTATTCGTAGGTGCCAGCGTACCATTCGGCATGGTGCAATTGGGACCTACCAGCATAAATCAGACATGGGATTGGTGTTCTGGGTACCATCAAGACGAAGCCTCAGTGATAGGTTTCTCGCACACACACCTCAGCGGCACAGGCATAGGTGACCTCTTCGATGTGACCATAATGCCCGTAACGGGTGAGGTGGCCTATGCACGAGGCACCATAGAGGAGCCCGAAAGTGGGCTATGGTCCATGGCCGACCGCACACAAGAGATTGCCGAGGTGGGTTACTATGCTGTGCCGCTGACACGCTACGGCATTAAGGCTGAAATGACAGCCACAGCGCGAGTGGGTATGCACCGCTATACTTTTCCCCAAGCCGACGATGCCGCCATCGTCATTGATCTACAGAATGGTGGATGTTGGGACCGCACGACAGAGACCTTCATGAAAGCCGAAGGCGATAACCGCATCGTAGGTTACCGCCGCTCACGAGGCTGGGCAGCCGACCAGCACGTCTACTTCGTTGCCGAACTGAGCAAGCCCTTCAGCAGCTTCACCCTGCATGGTCCCAACCAGATGTACGGCCGCGCCTCCTTCAGCACCACCGAAGGCGAAGAACTGCTGATGAAGGTCGCCATCTCGTCCGTCAGCATGGATGGTGCACGCCTTACTTTGCAAAGCGAACTGCCCGAGTGGGGCTTCGAGGCTACCCGTCAGAATGCCCGCTTGGCATGGGAGAAGGAGTTGCAGCGCATACGCATCGAGAGCCAAAGCGACACACTGAAGCGCATCTTCTACACCGCCATGTTCCACTCCATGATGGCTCCTGCCCTCTTCAACGACGTGGATGGCAAGTACCGCGGAGCTGATGGGAACATATACCATAGCTCTACACCGCGCTACACCAACTTCTCACTTTGGGACACCTACCGCGCCAAGCAACCCCTCATGACAATCATACAACCCGAGCGAGCAGGCCAGTTTGTAGCCTCAATGATTGACATTTGCGACCGTCAGGGCGACCTGCCCGTATGGCATCTATGGGGCAACGAGACCAACTGCATGGTGGGCGATCCAGGCATACCCATCGTAGCCGATGCCATCGTCAAAGGCATCAAGGGCTTCGACCGCGAGCACGCCTTTGAGGCCATCAAGAAGACCGCCGCCAACCTTGAACGCGGCAAGCAATACCGCCACAACTATGGCTATATCCCCTGCAATCTGATGAATGAAGCCGTGGCCTACGATATGGAATATGCCCTTGCCGACGGTGCTGCCGCTCAGGCTGCTAAGGCCTTGGGCAGAACTGCAGACTACGAACACTTCACCCGCATGAGCCACTCTTACCGCACCTACTTTGATAAGCAAAGCGGTTTCATCCACGGTGTAGACGACGGGGGGCATTTCCGCACTCCCTTCAATCCCTACTATGCCGCCCACCGTGCCGACGACTACTGCGAAGGCAATGCATGGCAATACACTTGGCTCGTACCACACGACATAGAGGAATATGCTACCCTATTCGGAGGGCGCGAAGCCTGTATCGCCCGCCTCGACTCACTCTTCCTCGCCCCATCTACCATTGAGGGAGACCCCTCTCCCGACATTTCCGGCATGATAGGACAGTTTGCCCACGGCAATGAGCCCAGTCATCACATCCTATACCTATACACTATGTTGGGAGAACCACAGAAGACGGCCAAATGGGTGCGTGAAGTGATGAAGACACAATACCGTGATGCACCCGACGGTCTTTCTGGCAACGAGGATATGGGACAGATGTCGGCTTGGTACATCATGTCGGCACTCGGACTATACGAGGTGGAGCCTGCCAGCGGTCGCTACTGGTTCGGTTCACCCATCATCGACCGTGCCGAGCTTACCGTAGAGGGCGGCACCTTCACCATAGAGGTTGTCGGAGGGAGTGAAGAGAACATCCACATCCAAAGCATGCAACTTAACGGACAGCCCTACACCCTACCCTACATCATGCACGACGACATCGCCCGAGGTGGCACCCTTACGATTGTGATGGGAAGATAGCCTTAGCCACAATACTCCTTTCCTAAAGGAATATTAGGAGAAAAAGATTGTATTGTGAAAACAGAAACTATAAAAAAGTTTAGGCGGAAAATATTTTCCGCCTAAACTTTTATTAACCTTTATATTTGTCATAACTTACGATATCCTCCAGCGCCTTGCGTTTCTTCGAGCGCTTTTCCTTAGCTGGATATCCAAGTGTAACTATCAGCGGAAGACGACGACGACGAGGAATCCCAACCAAGCGTTTTATCTTCTGCTCATCGAAATATCCTATCATGCATGAGCCCAAGCCCTCAGCCTCGGCTGCAAGCGTCAAGTGTGCAGCAGCGATGCCCAGATCGATGTGTGGATAATGATTATGCTTGACCAACCCTCCCAATAGTGAGGTAGTTTTCGTAGTTTCCTCCACAATCAAGACAAGCACTGGAGCCTGCACCGCCCACTTGTTCAGGCCAAGCCTCGCCATGGACTTGGCAACAGCTTCACGCAGAGTGACGTCGGTAATCACAACGAAATGCCATGGTTGCCCGTTACAAGCAGAAGGAGACAGACGTGCTGCTTCTAGAATGCGATGCAACTTATCCAGTTCGACAGGACGATTAGAATCGTAAGCACGGTCGCTCTGCCGTGCAGCTACCAAAGCATAGAAATCAGCCGATTCCATCATATTCACGCATTGGTGAGCGCTACCATACGCGCCATATACTTACCAATGATGTCAAACTCCAAATTCACCACACTGCCTTCAACAATATCGTGAAAGTTGGTATGTTCATGAGTATAAGGGATTATGGCTACTTGGAAGCTATCCTCAGTAGGATTACATACAGTAAGGCTGACTCCATTAACCGTTACCGAACCTTTATCAACTGTAAAGTAGCCGCGACGAGCCATTTCCTTATCGAATTCATAGTGGAACGTATAGTACCAACTACCCTCGGCATCCTCTACCTTAAGGCACGTAGCCGTCTGGTCCACATGTCCCTGCACGATATGACCGTCAAGGCGACCATTCATCATCATACTACGTTCCACATTCACGGCATCGCCCACCTTGAGGAGGCCGAGATTTGAACGCTCGATGGTCTCCTTCATGGCTGTCACCGTATATGTACCATCCTGCAGACTTACCACAGTAAGGCACACACCATTATGTGATACACTTTGGTCTATCTTCAACTCATCTACAAAGCTACACTTAAGCGTCAAATGCAGATTCTCCTGCTCCTTGACAATGCCTACAACTGTGGCACACTCTTCTACTATTCCTGAAAACATATTCATTACATTTATATTATTGTCTGCAAATTTAGATAAAATATCCAATATTATGGGCTTACCGATAGGGTTTATTCATTCGTTTGCACTATCTTTGCAAAAAACAAACAACCAGAAGAGATGCAAATGAATTCATTTACTATCTCCACAACTAACGAGAACATGCTTACAATCGTGTCCGATAAGGCAAGGATAATCAAGCAAAAACATTAAGAATGAGAAGCGACATAAAACCACATATCACCTACAGTCTTTACTGCGCCATCGTTGCAGTCATCGGCCTGCTCTCTTTTCCACAACATATATCGGCTCAGGCCATTGAAGCAGGGTATGGCAAGGGCGAGGCGTTGAGGTTTGATAACTGGCTGAAAAACGATGCCCTCAAGGAGCAGACAGCCCAAAGCTTCCATCTGGGCTATCTATATCAGACCCATGCAAACGAAGAGTGTGGCTATGCTTCCGACTACAATTACCCAACATTCACCTTTGGCCTCTTGGTTGCCGATTTCAATAAAGTACGGCTGAGATACAATCCCCGTGGCACAAGACCAATCTACTATGACTCAAGGTGCGGGACCTCATTTGTAGCCTATGCCTCTTTTCGCCGGCCATTCTTCCGCACCCGCTCAGGCTGGAGTGCCGACTATACCTTAGGTAATGGTATCGGATACAACACCCGTATATACAATAGGTACAACAATGTGGACAATATCATGTTCGGATCACGCCTATCGGTCTATTTCGATGTTGCTTTTGCAATCAACTACCGTTACCGCCAGTACGAGTTTTTCATCGGTCCCGAGTTTCACCACCTCTCCAATGGTGGAATGGCGCGCCCCAACAAGGGTATCAATAAGCTGGGCATAGGCACAGGTATACGATACTACTTGCAGCCTTACGACTCCATCCCGTTAATCCGCATAGACAAGCCTTTTGAAGAGAAGAAGATATACCTCAACATTGCCTACTGCAGTGGCATAAGAGCATCGCAAGGCGAATGGCTCTACGATGCCAACAACTATATATGGAAGGACAACAACGTTGAAAACATAAAGTACGGCAAAGATGGTTATCGGATGTGCCACTATCATTTGGTTTCTACCGACCTCATGTTTCGCTATGCACGCCGCTACGCTTCAGGTATAGGACTTGATGCCTTATACGAACCATACAATCGTGACGTAGAGATACAAAATCCAAAAGCCGACCGTAGCAACCTTACTCTATGGTCGTTCGGCATTGCCGCCAAGCATGAAGTGTATTTCCACCGTATCAGCATGCAGGTTGCCCTCGGGTGGTATCTGAGCCGCCCTTTCAATGAATACTCCAACACGGCCGATGAATATCCTTACTATGAACGAGTAGGTCTACGATACAATCTTCCAGTGTTAGAAAACTGTATTTCTGTAGGATACAACATCTATGCACATCTTACTAAAGCATATGGTACTGAAGTGGTTGTTGACTTCAAGCTGCCACCCACAAGATTAAGGGCTCTTTTTAACTAAGAAACATATATATCTTTAGCAAATAATTCTTATCTTTGCAGATAGCAATATACATTAAAATGATTTCAACACGTCAATATCTATTTATCTTGTTCACATTTCCCTTGTTCATTTATGCACAAGATTCAATAGGTATGAGTGAGTGGAATAAAATATGCTACAATATCCAAACGGACATTGTAGCCTCTTCAGGCAAACATGCTCCCTTCTGGCTAGTAAGTAACCGGCACGGCCTTTCTTCTCTGGAGAACGACAATGCCAACCTCAGCGTTGGTCTCTTCCGTGATTTTGACAGGGAGTACGGCTTCACATGGGCATATGGGGCCGAGATTGCTAGAGCATGGAATTACACTTCGCCGTATTACATACAGCAACTCTATGCCGACATAAAGTATAATTGTTGGGAATTGAGTGTGGGAAGCAAAGAACGATGGTCTGAAGGTAAACACCACACTTTGAGTGGTGGTGGACTTACCTTTTCTCCGAATGCGCGTCCCATTCCACAAATCCGTTTCGGCATCAACGAATACACCACGGCACAATGGCTGTTCAACCAGTGGGTGCAGGTGAAAGGACATTTTAGCTATGGAAGGCATACTGATGATGCTTTTCAACGAACGTTTACAGCCTATGGAGTTAGAGGTACTCGCTATGCCGAGGATATTCTATTTCATGAGAAAACGGCATTCATGAAGGTAGGAAACAGACGTAAAAGTCCCTTCTCCGTGGAAATCGGCCTGGAGATGTATAGCCAATTTGGAGGAAAAACTTGGGAGAAACATCCGGAAGGCGACATCTTGCGCTACAATCTTCCGCATAGTTACAAAGAATACATCAAGGCATTCATTCCTATGACAGGCGGAAGCGATTCGCCTGAGATTGACCAGTTGAACGTTAATGGCAATATTTTAGGAAGTTGGCACATTGCTGCATGCTACGAAAAAGAAGATTGGTATGTGAAGGCTTATTATGAACACTTTTATGAAGACCACTCTGGACTATTTGGCCTTGATTACCACTACAACCAAAATGGAGAAAAGGGGTGGGTCACCTACCTCCCATGGAGAGACGGACTTTATGGTTTGGAGATTGCTTTTCCTAAAAATAAGTTTGTGCAGACGTTCGTCTACGAATATATTACTTCGCGAGACCAAAGTGGCCCCATCCTGCACAACCCAGGCGGAAACACTCCAGAGCAAACAGGAGGGGCTGACTTGTACTACAACCACACCTTTTATTTGTCATGGCAACACTGGGGTATGGCAATGTGTAATCCGCACATATTGTCTCCTTCCTATAATAATAACCACAATCTTACTATGCCCAATCAACGCATACGTTCACATCATATAGGTTTTAATGGAAAACCAACGAATGGCATTGACTATCGAATAATGCTTTCGTGGAGCAAGCATTGGGGGTCCATCGTTGATCCGCTTCCCAATCCTCTCACGCAGCTCAGTATGATGGGAGAAATCACCTATCGGTCTCAGCGAAGGAGCAATTGGTTGCTGATAGGCGCTTTGGCATTCGACCGTAGTGAACTTATCGGGAATAATTTCGGCAGCATGTTGACCATACGCCATACGGGATGGATAAAGACAAAGAAATAAACAAGTGCAGTACGATGAAATATTTAGCAAATAAACGATGGATAGCCTCATTCGCATTAATGTTGATATTCACCTCATGCGAGAGCTACCTCATCAATGGCGACTTGGATGGGTTTTGGCAAGTGCAAGAAATAGAATGGTTAGAAACGGGAGATGTCGTGCAATGCAATAATGAAGTTTTTTATGCCTTCCAACGTCATATCGTGCAACTGACCCAATACCCTTCTACACATGTCATGGGGCAGATGAGCACGCGTTATCATGCCAGCTTTGATTGGCAGGGAGATTCCATAAGCATGGGAGATTTTCGTGAATATGACTTAGATGGCAGTAAGAAGAAAACATCGCTGTCTGAACTGAGGAAATTTGGTCTATGCCAGGAATACACGACATTTCACATCTTGCTATCCAAAGAAAGCCTCACGCTTACTTCAGATAGCACGCGTATTAGTTTACGCAAATATTAGAGTACATCAATATAGGATCCGTGTGTAATATATAATATGAAGATACTATTCCTTACCGATAATTTCCCGCCAGAAGTAAATGCTCCTGCTACGCGCACTTACGAACATTGCCGTGAGTGGGTCAAGGCAGGAAATGAAGTCACTGTAATTACCTGTTTCCCCAACTATCCAACGGGGAAAGTATATGAAGGGTACAAGAATTCGTTGCGCAAGACCGAATGGATGGAGGGCATCAAGGTGATACGTGTGTGGAGTTATATGACTGCCAACAAGGGGTTTGCAAAACGCATACTCGACTACATAAGTTTCTCCGTCACCTCTTTCTTTGCAGGTCTGTTTGAGTCGTGCGACATTATCTTAGCTACATCTCCGCAATTCTTTACTGCACTTTCTGGACGAACACTGCACTATTTCAAGCGCAAGCCTTGGATCATGGAGGTGCGTGACTTGTGGCCTGACTCCATTAAAGCCGTAGGCGCTATGAAGGAGAATTTTGTATTGAACTATTTCTCAAAAGAAGAGAAATGGTGCTACAAGTCGGCTGAAAAGATAATTGTTGTTACCCGCTCATTCAAAGAGGATATTATCAAAAAAGGTATACCCGCAGAAAAAATCCATATCGTCAAGAATGGGGCTAATATGGAACTGTTCAGACCTCGGGAAAAATCTCAGGAACTACTGGAAAAATATGGTTTGACAGGGAAGAAAGTGCTTGGATATATCGGTACATTGGGAATGGCGCATAAGATAGATTTCCTTATCGATTGTATAAAAGATTCGGATGAGTACGCATTAATAATTCTTGGCAATGGAGCTGAAAAAGAAAGCATAGAGGAGAAAATCAAAAGAGAAAAAATCAGCAATGTCATATTGATCAATGCTGTGCCTAAAGAGGAGGTGGCCGACTATATAGCTTTGCAAGATGCTGCTCTCATCAATCTGCGGAAAAGTGACCTTTTCAAGACGGTGATACCATCTAAAATCTTTGAAACTTCAGCTATGCATATCCCCATTCTTCTCGGCGTAGATGGTGAAGCACGTGAGATGGTAGAGGAGTTTGGGGCAGGTCTCTACTATGAGCCAGAGAACATGGAGGATTTCAAACGAAAGTTAGTCCAACTTTTCTCGTCTCGGGAATTGTATGAGTCGTGCCAGAATGGAGGTGAATGTTTGGCACAAGCCCACGATCGCAAGCGTTTGGCCAGTGAAATGCTCGAAATCATTCAGGCATAAGGTAAGCCTTGGAAATATCAACGCTTCCTCTTTACCAGCAGAGGGTAGGGGAGTATGATGCATAAAATAGCTGCAGCTACGGCTATGAACAACTGTGCGGTAGCTGACATGCCCCGTTGGTAACAGAAGGCCCATGTGGCAACAACTACAAGGTTGAGACCGATGATAATCAATGTAGTTGCCAAGTGAGAAATACCTTGCCCGATAAGTGCATGATGCAGATGTGTCTTGTCTGCCATGAAAGGTGACTTCCCTTTGCACATACGCATAGTCATCACACGCAATGTGTCCATAATGGGATGTGATAACACGGCAAAGACAAAGGGGATAAGGGCTGAATCCATTTTTGAGGATACGGGGTCGTTGAGGGTGTTGAGGCTCACTATACAGAATATAATGCCCAACAGATGCGAGCCGGCATCACCAATAAACATTTTGCACTTCTTTCCGAATACATTGTATATGAAGAAGGGAACGAGCGCTCCGATGAGCGAACAGGATATCAATAGATTTATCTTGTCTCCAGACATATATGCCCATGCTCCGAACAAAAGCGAAGCCATTAGGCTATAGCCAGAAGAAAGTCCGTCAATACCATCGATCAGATTGATTGAGTTGATTAAACCTACACAGACAATAAGTGTTAACGGAAGAGAGATGTACATGGGTATTTCATACAGCCCAAAGATGCCGTGCAAATTATCAATCCGCATATCACACGAAAAATAGAGCAGCAATACTGCTAATATCTGCACAGAGAACTTGGTATACGGACTCAAATCACGAACATCATCAATGAATCCTACTCCCAACATCAGTACTAATAGCACTGTATATATGTAGGGCAATTGTATGCCCATCATTGCTGCAATCGTGTAAAGTGCTACGATGAACCCCAGAAAGACTCCAACTCCCCCCAATACAGGGACGGGTACATGATTGAGACGACGTGCATTAGGCTTGTCCACGATATTCTTCCACAGAGCAAGCTTTACAAGAAGGGGGTGGACCAAAGATACCACCACCGCCGAAAGCACCGATGCCATTATATAGGGAAGCAATCCTATCATCTCAAATATTCATTAGATAGTGTACTATACGTTCGCAAGCCTTGCCATCACCGTATGGATTCACCGCGCGGCTCATACTTTCGTAATAGCCGAAGTCATCGAGCAAACGCGATGCTTCTGACACAATTTTGTCATAATCTGTACCTACGAGCTTTACCGTGCCTGCTTCCAAAGCTTCGGGACGTTCCGTCGTATCACGCATGACAAGCACTGGCTTACCTAATCCTGGCGCTTCTTCCTGTATGCCGCCGCTATCAGTAAGCACAAGCGTAGCCTTTTCCATCAAGTAGACAAACGATAGATACTCCAATGGCTCAATGAAAAATATATTGGAAGCCTCTCCCCAGCCTTCTCCCAAAGAGAGGGTGTCAAGGCCTTTGAATACTTCTTGTATGGGCTTACGCACATTGGGGTTCAAGTGCATGGGATATACGAAATCCACATCCGGGTATTTCTGTGCCAAGTCGCGGATAGCCGTACACATATGGATGAAACCATCGCCGAAGTTCTCTCTTCTATGTCCGGTGATTAAAACCAACCGTCTGCCTAATAGTGAATTGTGAATTGTAAATTGTGAATTGCCCAAGCGGTCTACATTATATCCTGCGTCGGCAAGTATCTCCTTCAGTTCGGTACTGAGGTGCTCGTCGCGCTTGATCTTGTCCACTACCCAGTAGAGGGCATCAATGACGGTATTGCCTGTCACGGTGATGCTCTGCTCACTCGCTTTCTCCTCCAATAGATTTTGGCGGCTGAGCGGTGTGGGCGAAAAATGATAGGTGGCTATGCGCCCTGTCATCAGACGGTTCATCTCCTCGGGCCATGGACTGTAGATGTTGTGCGTGCGAAGCCCCGCTTCCACATGCCCCACAGGAATTTGTTGGTAGAAGGCTGCTAATGCTGCGGCCATGCTGGTTGTAGTGTCACCATGCACGAGTACCACATCGGGCTGTGCCTCACGCAATACATCACGCATACCAAGCAGTACACGTGAGGTCACATCGTAGAGGTCCTGCCCCTGCTTCATGATATTAAGGTCGAAGTCGGGAGTTATCTCAAAGAGGCGAAGCACCTGGTCCAACATCTCGCGATGCTGACCGGTGACACATACAGTCGTTTGAAATGATTCTGGGTATTGGGCAAACGTCTT
>CANBEE010000022.1 GCA_947367415.1 uncultured Bacteroidales bacterium | reverse complement strand
GGTATTTTGAATTTTTCTTGTAACTTTGCAGAAATACAATAAAAAAACTTTATTACAAATCATAACAAACAGTAAAGCTATGAAGACAAATTATGAAGTTCGTTATGCAGCACATCCCGAGGACGCAAAAAGCTACGACACCAAGCGTATCCGTCGCGACTTCCTCATTGAAAAGGTGTTTGCTGCCGATGAGGTAAACATGGTGTACTCAATGTACGACCGTATGGTAGTGGGCGGTGCCATGCCCGTAAACGAGGCACTGAAGCTCGAGGCTATCGACCCACTCAAGGCTCCCTACTTTACCACTCGCCGCGAGATTGGTATGTTCAACGTTGGTGGCCCTGGCGTAGTAAAGGCTGGTGACGAAACTTTCGAACTCGACTATAAGGAGGCGCTCTACATCGGCTCGGGCGACCGCGATGTAATCTTCGAGAGCAAGGATCCCCAGAACCCTGCCAAGTTCTACTTCAACTCATGCACCGCTCACCGCAACTATCCCAACAAGAAGGTGACCAAGGCTGATGCCGTAGTTGCCCACATGGGTTCACTCGAGGGCTCCAACGACCGCAACATCAACAAGATGCTTGTAAATCAAGTACTCCCCACCTGTCAGATTCAGATGGGTATGACCGAGCTTGCACCTGGTAGCGTGTGGAATACGATGCCTGCCCATGTGCACAGCCGCCGCATGGAGGCTTATTTCTACTTCGAGGTACCCGAAGAGCATGCTGTATGTCACTTCATGGGTGAGGTTGACGAGACTCGCCACATCTGGATGAAGGGCGACCAGGCCGTGCTCTCTCCCGAGTGGTCAATCCATAGCGCTGCCGCCACACACAACTACACCTTCATCTGGGGTATGGGTGGCGAGAACCTCGACTACGGCGATCAGGACTTCTCTCTGATTACTGATTTGAAATAATTAATATACAATAAATAGAATATGGCTAACATTTTTTCATTAGAGGGTAAGAACGCCTGGATTACCGGCGCATCTTACGGTATCGGATTCAACATCGCCAAGGCATTCGTGCAGGCAGGTATCAAGAACATCATCTTCAACGACATCAACGAAGCCGCTTTGGAGAAGGGCTTGGCCAACTATAAGGAGGCAGGCATCGAGAACGTACACGGCTACGTATGCGACGTTACCAATGAGGATGCAGTGAAGGAGCTCGTAGAGAAGATTCATGCCGAGGTAGGCCAGATCGATATTCTCGTAAACAATGCCGGCATCATCAAGCGTATCCCCATGCACGAGATGAAGCGTTCAGAGTTCCAGCAGGTTATCGATATCGACCTCGTAGGTCCGTTCATCTGCTCTAGCGCCGTTATCCCCGAGATGATGGAGCGCCGTGAAGGTAAGATCATCAATATCTGCTCTATGATGTCAGAGCTCGGTCGCGAGACCGTATCAGCTTATGCAGCAGCCAAGGGTGGTTTGAAGATGCTCACCCGTAACATCTGCTCAGAGTATGGCGAGTACAACATCCAGTGCAACGGCATCGGCCCGGGCTACATCGCTACCCCGCAGACAGCTCCTTTGCGCGAGCGTCAGGCCGACGGCTCACGTCATCCCTTCGACTCATTCATCTGTGCCAAGACTCCCGCAGGTCGCTGGCTCGATCCCGAAGAGTTGGGTGGTCCCGCAGTGTTCCTCGCTTCGAAGGCTTCTGATGCCGTAAACGGTCACGTGCTCTACGTTGACGGCGGTATCTTGGCTTATATCGGCAAGCAGCCCTAAGCTTTTTAGAAGGTACATAATTTAGGAGTTGCAGGAGTCGAAATCCTGCAACTCCTAAAACTATTCATCCATAAAAATCAGTACAATATGAAGAAGTATTTTTCCCTCCCCCTCCTCGCCCTGCTCGCTGCATGTGGTCCCAAGCAGAGTACCGACTTCACCGTTACGGTGACCAACGACCTCTCCTTTGACCGTGCCGAGATGGTTGAGGTACCCATCAGCGAGGTGGCCAAGAAGGTGCAGCTCATTGATGAGGAACAATACATCGTCCTCGATGCTGAGGGCAATCAGGTAGCCTACCAAATCACTTATGACGACAACCTCCTGTTCCCCGTCAATGTCAAGGCTGGCGACAAGACCGTGTATACCGTAGCTGTGGGCGAGCCCATCGAGGCCGAACCCCTTGTGTATGGCCGCCATTACCCCGAACGTGTCGATGATATCGCTTGGGAGAACGACCGCACTGCCTACCGTGCCTACGGTCCTGCCCTACAGGCAAAAGGCGAGCGCGCCTTTGGCTACGATGCTTGGGTGAAACGCGTGCCCGGACTCGTGGTGGAGCAGCGCTACGCCAATGAGCTCAATCCCGACACACAGGCCGAGATTGCCCGCCTGCGCAAGGAACGTAAGTACGATGAGGCTAACGAACTTTATCACTCTGTGTCTTACCACGTAGACCATGGTAATGGCCTCGACTGCTACAAGGTAGGTCCTACCCTTGGTTGCGGCACATCGGCTCTCATGGATGGCGATGCTATAGTATATCCCTATTGCTGGAAGGAGTATGAAATACTCGAGAATGGTCCTCTGCGCTTCACAGTGAAGCTTACCTATAATCCGCTCACTGTTGCCGGCAATGAAGGTGTAGTAGAGACCCGTATCATCTCATTGGCCAAGGGCTCACAGCTCAACAAGACCGTTATCAGCTACGAAGGATTGCAAAAGGCTACTCCCTTGGCTACAGGTCTTGTAATCCATCCCGAAAACCCCACCGCTTATGTGCTTGAAGGCGATAAGGGCTACATTGCCTATGCCGACCTCACCGACAACATCAACAACGGCAACGGCGTTATCTATGTAGGTGCAGTGATGCCCAACAAGGTATCTGAGGCCAAGGCTGCCATGTTCTCCGACAAGGAAGCCAAGGAACGCGGTGCATCAGGTCACGTGCTCGCCATCAGCAACTACAAGCCCAAGACAGAGTACACCTACTATTGGGGTTCAGGTTGGAGCAAGTATGGCTTCGAGTCAATGGAGGATTGGACCGAGTACCTCAACACCTATGCACAGAGCGTACGTAATCCGCTAAAGGTAGCTTATTGATACTAAAGTATAAATGGAAGAGAATTTCGACATACGCAAACAGCAGCTCGGCGGCAAGGACAAGGACTATGAGAATGCCCTACGCCCACTACGCTTCGAGGATTTCTCGGGGCAGGACAAGGTGGTGGATAATCTGCGCATCTTCGTTAAAGCTGCCCGTTTGCGTGCTGAAGCACTGGACCACGTGCTGCTGCACGGCCCTCCCGGATTGGGCAAGACTACGCTGAGCAATATCATCGCCAACGAACTGGGCGTAGGGTTCAAGATCACCTCGGGTCCCGTGCTCGACAAGCCCGGTGACCTGGCAGGTCTGCTCACCTCACTCGAGCCCAACGACGTGCTCTTCATCGACGAGATACACCGCCTGTCGCCCGTGGTGGAGGAGTATCTATACTCTGCTATGGAGGACTACCGCATCGACATCATGATCGACAAGGGTCCCTCGGCACGTAGCATACAGATAGACCTCAATCCCTTCACGCTCGTCGGCGCCACCACACGCAGCGGTATGCTCACCGCCCCACTCCGCGCCCGCTTTGGCATCAATATGCACCTTGAGTACTACGATACCGACATACTCACCCGCATCATTGCTCGCTCGGCCGACATCCTTGGCGTACCTTGCAACTATGAGGCTGCCGGCGAAATTGCCAGTCGTAGCCGTGGCACTCCCCGTATTGCCAATGCCCTGCTGCGCCGTGTGCGCGACTTTGCACAAGTAAAGGGAACCGGAGCTATTGATCTAGAGATAGCACAGTATGCACTCGAAGCGCTCAACATCGACCGCTACGGACTCGACGAGATTGACAACAAGATACTCTGCACCATCATCGACAAGTTTGGCGGTGGCCCCGTAGGTCTCGGCACCATTGCCACGGCCATCGGTGAAGATTCCGGCACACTGGAAGAGGTATATGAACCCTTCCTCATCAAGGAGGGTTTCCTCAAGCGTACGCCCCGAGGCCGCGAAGTCACAGAACTTGCCTACAAGCACCTCGGCAAGAGCGTCTACCAGAACATACGTGGCTTGTTCGACTAGAGATTCTTTAGAAAGTATACCCACACCATGCCTTCCGCCCCTACGACGGAAGGCATTTCTTTTAGGATATTCCAATACGTAGCATATGCTGAGTTAAACATTGTTAAAGTATCGAACGATTGGGTGCTTCGCGTGTATGCAATCATGAAAAACGCGTTTTACAGATAGAACAAACTGAGTACAAACAACAAAAAGCATACACGCAGATGAAAGCAAAACACACCATCATCGCTTGCCTCACGGCAATCGCAGGATTTACACTTACCGCTCATACGGCTTGGGCGCAGGAGAACACAGAAAAGGAGGTGCCGCAAAAGGTGGAAACGCCGGTCAAGGTGAAGCACAACTCCGAATGGTACAAGGCACAAGAGCGCTTGTGGAAAGCCGAGATAGACAAGAGCCCTCAGAACGAGGAGGCCTGGTGGAACTATTACAAGGCGGTAAGATACCAATCATGGTTCGATGAAAGCACCGAGCTTAGAGAGAAAGTGGAGGGCATAATGCAAGAGGTGGCAAAGGCTATCCCCGACACCTATACATTGTATATCATGGAGTATTACCATAAAGGCGATGTCAACGCTGCTCCAGAGATGAAAAAGGCCATACAGATGCGCCCGGACAATGTGGAAATGTACCCCGACTACGTCAGCTACCTGATGCAGACGGGCGACGAAGAGTTGATGGCCGACATACTGAAGCGCTGGTACAACAGCGGCACCTACTCGCCTTCTCTGCTCAACTATGCCTACAACGAGCTTAGCGGCATGAAGGCAAACAGCCTCATCTTTGTCAACGGAGACTCGCCAACGTTCTCTAAACTGCTAGTGCAATACGGCAAGAATCTCTTCGAAGATATCGATGTTATATGCATGAGCATGATGTGGACACCCAACTACAGGAAGCAGATATGCGAGCGACTGAGTATTCCTGACTTTGAGCCTATACCACAGATTACGAGCCAGGAGGAGGCCGACAAATATACTGACCAGATGATGCTCCATATCATCAAGCACACCCGCCGTCCCGCCGTATACTTCTCTTCACTGATGAATGTGCCGTCGTTCAAGGACAAACTCTACTCCGAGGGACTAGTGATGCGCTATAGCGAGAAGCCCTACGACAACTTGGCCATCAAGCGCAAGAACTTCGAGGAGAATTACCTTACCGACTATTTGCGTGAGAGTTTCCTCCCCGAGAGCTACCCAGCTTCTGCGAATAAATTCAATTTGAATTACATACCTTGTTTCAAGTCGCTGCTCGACCATTACAAGCAGGCAGGCAACTTTTTCCGCTACAACGAACTGCGCACACTGATGCTGCGTATCGTAGAGCAAGTTGATGTACCCGACGAAGAGAAGCAGAAGTACTATGAAGAGATTGACCGCTAATGCCCTGAGTGCGCTGACCGATGCCGAGCTTATGCTACGCATCGGTCGCGGCGAGCATGCGGCTTTCGACACCTTATATAATAGGTATGCACGAAGGCTCGGCGGCTTCTTCCTCCGCATGCTCGCCTATGATACTGCCAAGGCCGAGGACATGGTGCAGGAGCTTTTCGTCCGAGTGTGGACTTACCGCAAGGAGTATCGCTCCGACCAGCCCTTTGCCTCATGGCTCTACGCTATGGCCTATAACCTCTGCAAGAATGAGTATCGGCACGAGACCGTACACCAAGCCTATGTAGAGGAACTTCTCCAATGCGAGGAAGCCACCCATGAGCCTACCGAGGCGATGGAGCGCGACGAACAGCGCCAGCGTCTGCGCCAAGCCGTGCAATCGCTCCCCACGGCGCAGCGCGATGCCTTCCTGCTCCACTACGATGAGGAACTCACCATCCCCGAGGTGGCCCATATCGTAGGATGCCCCGAGGGCACCGTGAAGTCGCGATTGTATGCCGCGCTGGAGAGTGTAAAAAGAATGATGAACGAATATAAATAGAACTATGAACGATAACGAACTGAAAAAGAAGGAACAGGAGTCGGCCGAACTCCTCGATCTGCTACGCGAAGTGCGCGATGAAGACAATGCCACCATCACGCCACGCCAATGCAAACCCCATGTACAGAAGGTGCGCCGCACCATCTCGCCCTACTGGCTCGTGGCAGCCTCAGTGCTTGGCTTTGTGCTGGGAATAGCGGTTCCGCGCCACTCCTCTACCCTCCCCGATGAGTCGCCCTACACGCTGCTTGCCGACACCAGCTACACCACAGGGCGTAGCCTCGCTGCAGGAGACGTCAACTTTGCCTTGCTGGTGGTAAAGTGAAAAATGCCAACACCATGCGTACTCAAGTGCTGTGAATCAAGACATTCTTTGGCAATTGTAAACGATTGTTAGTATTTTGTAAGGAAATTGTAAGTCCGATTCTTTGGCGTTGTTGGCGAAAAGCTGTTTCTTTGTGGTGAAAAAACGCAATCGTTGACACTATGAAGAAGCTGCTGACCCTCGCACTGCTCCTATGCACCACGCTACTAAGCGCACAGACCAAGTCCATCACCGAATGGCAAGAGATAGACACACTCATTGCCCAGGGGCACTACACCTCGGCATACGAGAAGGGCGAAGAGCTATTGCGCAAGGCCAAGCGCAAGGGCGAAAGCCATAGCATACTTAAAGCGGTATATAAAGGACGCATAGCGGCCGCAAGGTATCAGGAGGAGCATATCGAAGCCTCCGTCAAGGCTTATCAAGACATCATCCCCACGTTGCAAGGCGTCGATAAGAGTATCGCATATACCCTGCTGAGCGTGGCACTGGATGACTATAAGAACAGGTATCAGTGGCGAAACGAGCAGGCAAAGCTGACGAAGGAACTGTCTCCACTCACCATCAAGGCACTGCTTGGAGCCACCATTGATGACCTGACGATGTGGAGCGCAGGGCGTTTTGCCGATGCCAAGCGCCTCTGCTACGAGGCGGCTCTCGCTGAAGAGAAGGCCCTGAAAGCGACAAAGGCCGAGGACTATGACCTGCTCATCCAGGGCGACACCCTGGGCCTGCGCTTGCGCCCCACCCTTTACGATGTGGTGATGCACGCGATTATTCCCAGCAACATATACTTGAGTAATGCCAAGATAAAGAATCTACTTTACAGCCATCGCAACCAGCTGTACGGTACTGCCGAGGAGTTTATCAGCCTTCAGTTGCCAAGCGACACGCTATCCTATGAGCTATGGCAACTCGGCAAGTTGCAAGAGCTTACCCGCTACCACGCGAAGAACACCGATGCCGCAGTGCGTGCTCATATTGACCATAGGCGCATGAAAGCGATGGGATATATACAGGGCTGCTCCGATACCGAGGTGCTGCAAGAAGCTTACATCGAAGGGCTGGAACGCATAGCCGAGAGCTACAGCAATGCTCCTACGGAGCAGGCCATGTTCCTGTTCAAGCTGGCCGACTATCATAAGCCTGCCATCTACGAGTATAGTGGGAAAGAGATTGTTGAGCGGGAACTGAAGAAGGCGGCAAAGATGGAGCAATACCTCAAGCACATCCGCCAGGTTGCTCCCAAAAGCGAATGGGCCAAGACGGGTGAGGCATTGTACAAGCGTGCAACTCATCCCTACTTGAAATTGGAAAGCCACAAGAACCTACTCCCTGGACGGGAAAGCAGCGTCACCATCACCTTGCGCAATGCGGGCAGCATAGCCTATCGCATCGTGCCGCGTCACGCTGACGAGACTACCGATAACTTCAATTTTAAAGAAGTGATAAAGCGCAAAACGGTAGGAAAAATATCTCCAATTATTCTCCCCGAATATCCCAATCCTTATATATATAAAGAGGTGGAGCTGCCGCTCCCAGCGCTCGATGCAGGCGACTATTTCGTCATTGCCTCCAACAACGGTAAGCAGGACGAGGACACCAAGCGTACCTCCTTTACTGCCATCAGCGTAAGCAACCTGAAGCTGTCGATGATGGCCAACGATGCCGAAAGAGAATACATCGGCATGGTGATAGATGCCACCACAGGCAAGGCGGTGACCGACTGTGAAGTGGTGCTGATGGAGAAGACTGGTAAGCAGACCCACTTCGTCGAGAACTACAGCATCGATGCGAAGGGCTATTTCACTGTGCCATCGCCCACAGGCAACTACCGCAACCTTTACCTGATGGCCACAGATGGAGTATCACGAGCTACCTACTCGTTCCGATATGCCGATTTCCCCGGAAACAGGTATGAAGAGGATGAGGAGGCATCGACGCTCTTCACCTTCCTCCCCGACCGCCATACCTACGAACCGGGCGACACGATACACTTCGCCCTCATCGCCTACTGCCACAACGAGGAGGGTAGCCACGTGAAGAGCCAACTTCCCATAGGCGTAACGCTGCAAGATGCACGGTATAAGGAAGTGGCTTCGATACAAGGGACGACCGATGAGTGGGGCCGCTTCAACAGTAGTTTTGTCCTGCCCGAAGGCATCACTGCCGGACGCTTCAGACTACAAGCTACCGATAGCCTAAGCAAACGCACGATGTACCATACCATCAATGTAGAGGCATTCAAGGCACCCACCTTCAAGGTCGAGATGGAACGCCCGAAGGGAGCAGTACGTTTCGGCGACAGTCTGATGGTACAAGGTACTGCCACCACCTTCACAGAACTGCCCGTTGGAGGTGCCAAGGTAAAGTATGAGTTGCAGGTAATGGATATGACCATCTTCGGGCATTATCCTTTGCAGGATGCATACCTTGCCGAGAAGTCAGGCACTACAACGACCGATGAAAAGGGCAATTTCTGCATTCCCATCAAGACGAACTGCAATCCTATGCTCGCAGAGAATGCCACGCAGAACTACATCATCACGGCACACATCACCGACAGCAATGGGGAGACACAAACGACCAAGACAGACTTCGTCGTGGGGCATCGTACCAAGCATATTGAATTTGCCAATCCCGCCATCTTCCGGCATGGTGACAGCATCGCTTACTCTCTACGTACACTGAACGGAGAGCGTATGACGGACAATGTGACCCTACGGCTCAGCAAACTGGAGGTTCCTCACAGCAACCATATCCTCACCTCCGTCGAGAGGTATACGGACAGGGAGCGATGGAACGAGGAACACACCTATATCCATCGCACAGAGCAGACGGCATCGGACAAAGACAACTACCTCCTTCTCACCAAGGATTTGCCCTACGGTTTCTACCGACTAACCGCGACATACACCGATGGCGACAAGCAGTACAGTGAAGTCTACTACCTTGAGCTATGGGGCGAGGGCAAAGGCACCGTTTCATCCTATGCGCTCTATCAAACAAGAGTAAAGTCACGCGAAGTACAGACGGGCGACACGGCAGTACTGTATGTGGGCACACGCTACAGCGACGTATACCTACATTATTATATACAGATAGAGAACCGCGTGGTAGACAAGGGCACACTATGCCTCACCGACGAGATGACCTCACTGCGCATACCCATCAAGGAGAAGTGGCGGGGCGGCATGCAGGTGGACCTCGTTTCTATGAAGGAGAATGTGTCGTGCATCAACACGAAGGTGTTCTCCATCGAAGACAAGTCCGATGAGTTGAACGTGCAGCTATCCACCCTGCGCAGCTACCTCGAACCCGGCGAGAAGGAGCAATGCACCATCCGCATCAGCGACCATCGCGGCCATCCGGTGCAGTCGTCATTCATCCTGAGCATCTACGATGCTGCTCTCGACAGCTATGGAGAGAACTATTGGGATATCGCCCTAGCGCCTAGAAAGTACGGACGAAGGGTGCAGATGGAGGGTATCAACATGTGGGCTTGGGACGACAACACGCACGTCAACGTGCCCTATCCCACCGAACCTAGATACTACAGTCTGCCCGAGGGACTGAGGGAAAATCAGATTTTCTATAGCCTTGCAGCACCAGCCACCACACGGGGACAAGCCAAGAACCGAGCAGGATTTGACGTGGCCAGCGCTGAGGGACTTGTCTTAGAGGAGTCGACGGCATACTCCAAAGCTTCTAAGGACTCAGAGGACTCCGAGAGCTCCGAGAGCTCCGAGCAAAAGGATCAAACTCCCCCTCTGCGAACAAACCTCAGTCACACCGCCCTCTTCCTGCCCAACCTGCATACCGATGAGCAGGGACAGGCAACCCTCATCCTTACCGCACCCGATCTACTGACGCAGTGGCACGTGAAGGGCATTGCCCACACCAAGGACCTGAAGCACGGACGGGTAAACTTCGACTTCGTCACACGCAAGACCCTGATGGTGCAGCCCCATGTGCCGCGCTTCCTCTACGAGGGCGACCAGTGCGAGTTCACGGCTAAGGTGACGAATAGTGGCGATGCACCGATAGAGGCTGTTGTCAAACTTGAGACTGGAGGAAGAGAGCAGTCGCAAACAGTCTCCATCGCAGCCAACAGCAGCACCTCGGTGTCCTTCCCGATTATCGCACCTACGGGAGAGAATTATCTGACCTATCGCATCACCGCAGAGAGCCTGCGATATAGCGATGGCGAACAAGCGACAATCACAGTGCTCCCTCGCCGCACACTCGTAACCGAGACCATGGCGCTATATGTCAATGGCAAGGAGAAGCGCGAGTTTGTCTTCGATGCGCTCAAGGAGAAGCAATCTCCCACCTTGGAGCACAAGAGCCTGACACTGGAACTCGTGCCCAATCCTATCTGGTATGCCATTGAGGCCCTGCCTCCGCTCTGCAAGGAGGAGAACCCGAGCAATGAGCGCCTCTTCCACCGCTACTATGCTGCCACGATGGGCGCTTACCTCATAGACCGCTACCCCGAGGTGGAGGGCTACAGCGAGTTTTATCGTCGCGACAGCCTTGCCGCCCTATGCCAGAGCCTGCTGAGTCGCCTTGCCACCAATCAAGACACAGATGGTGGCTGGGCATGGATGAACGGATTCGACAGCGACCGCTACACCACACTCCTTATCATCAAGGGACTGGGCGAGCTGGAGGCCATGCACAGCCTCAACATTACTCAGAACGACACCTTGTACTCCATGGTTAAGCGCGGTATCCACTTCCTTGATGCCAACTATTACGACTCCTTCAGCCGCATGAAGCGCAAGCCCAAGACGCTCGACAGCTACGCGCTCTACTACTTGTATGCCCGCAGCATGTTCCCAGAGATTCCGTCTGGCAATACTCCAGGCACTGCCTACGAGCACTACAAAGGCCTGCTGATGAAGGACAAGACTACGCAAGGTACTCTGATGCAGAAGGCCCTGAAGATGCTTACCCTCCTCCGCCTCAACGAGCGTGATAAGGCGACAGCAATAGCCGAGGTAGTGAGCCAGTCCTCCCTAAAGTCCGATGAAATGGGCATTTATTGGCGCGACAACCGCTACGGATGGAGTTGGGACAGCAATCCCATTGCCACGCAAGCAATGCTCATCGAGGCATTCAAACGTCTGGACCAACCTGTCGACATCATCGGACGTATGCAGCAGTGGCTCCTCAAGCAGAAACAGACTACGCAGTGGAGCAATAGTGTGGCTACGGCACAGGCGGTGTATGCGATAATGGAGGCCTCCCCCCTGCCCCTCCCAAGGAGGGGTGATACAGACAACCCTGAAAATGTAAAGGTGAAGGTGAAGAATGCGACACTTCGTTTGATTGAGAAGGATAAGCGAGGGAGCATGAAGTATGAGGTAACGCCTGAAAAGAGAGTCTCCGCAATACCCGAAATCCCCATCATTCTACAAAGTCAGAGAGAGAATACCATCTCTTGGGGTTCCATGACCTGGCAATACTACGAAGATGCCGACAAGGTACAGAACTCGGGTACAGGGTTGACACTGAAGTGTACCTATTATAAGGTAGAGAACCGTGATGGCAAGGAGCTGCTAACAGAGATGCCCAAAAGCTCCCTCTCCTTGGGAAAGGGCGGAGGGAGAGGCCCCGCTAAAGGCGATCGCGTAAGAGTGCGTATGCTCTTCACCACCGACCGCGCCATGGACTATGTAGAGCTACATCTGCAGCGCCCCGCAGCGCTGGAGCCTGTGAGCACACGCTCAGGCTACACCTACAGCAACGGGCAGGGTTACTACTGCAGCGTAGAGAATAGTGCAACGAAACTTTACTTCTACCGCATCGGCAAGGGCAGCTACTTTATTGACCGCGACTTCTGGGTGAGCCAGTCGGGCGAATTCACCTCTGCCCCCAGCACCATACAGTGCATGTATGCACCGGAGTTTATCGCTACGGCTCCAGCCCTATGGATAAAGATTAAGTAATGCCCATACCAAAATTAGGAACGATGTTTGGGACACATGCCAAAAATACACTACTTTTGTAGAAGTATTACCAATGCACTATGGCAAAAGAACTGAAAACACTTGTCAAGGACACAGCCATCTATGGTCTCAGCAGTATCGTGGGGCGCTTCCTCAACTATCTGCTCGTACCGCTCCATACCACGAAGATTGTAGCCGAGAGCGGTGGCTACGGTGTGGTGAGCAACGTGTATGCCTATACGGCATTGTTGATGGCGCTGCTTACCTTCGGCATGGAAACCACCTTCTTCCGCTTCTCCAACAAGGAGGGTGAGGACAGCCATCGGGTATATGGCACTACACTCTGGCTCGTGGGAGGTGCCAGCATCCTGTTTGCTGTACTCTGCCTTGTGTTCAATGCCCCCCTCAGCGCACTCATGGGATATGCCGACCACCCCGAGTATATTGCTTGCATGACCACCATCGTGGCCTTTGATGCGCTGCAGAGTATACTCTTTGCCCGACTCCGCGGCCAGCATCGCCCATGGAAGTTCATGGCGCTGAAGATGTCATTTATCCTCGCAAGCGTCCTGCTCAATGTCTTTGTCTTCCTCGGTGCACCCGCCATCTATGAGGTTCATCCCGAGTGGGTAAGCTGGTGGTACAACCCCGACTACAGCGTAGGCTATATCTTCTTCATCAACCTCATCTGTACGGTGAGCGTCACCTTTGGCTTCATCCCCGAGCTGAAGGGGTTTGCTTACGGCTTCGATGGTGCTTTGGCTCGCCGCATGCTACGCTATGCGCTGCCTATCCTTGTACTCAGCATTGCAGGCATACTCAATCAGGTGGCCGATAAGATTACCTACCGCTTCATCGTACCGGGCGTCGAAGGCGACGTGCAACTGGGCATCTATGGCGCCTGCACTAAGATAGCGATGATCATGGCGCTGCTCACCCAAGCCTTCCGCTATGCTTACGAACCCTTCGTGTTCGGCAAGAGCCGCGACAAGGACAATCGCGAGATGTATGCCGTGACGATGAAGTTCTTCATCATCTTCACCCTACTGGCCTTCCTTGCCGTAGTATTCTATATGGATATCCTCAAGTACCTCATCGGTAGCAGCTACTGGGAGGGACTACACGTAGTGCCCATCGTGATGATGGCCGAGATCTTTATGGGCATCTACTTCAACCTCTCGTTCTGGTACAAACTGAAGGACGTCACTTATTGGGGTGCCATCATGTCGGTCATTGCCTGCGCTGTGCTGCTGGGCGTGAACTTTATCTTCGTTCCACGCTACGGCTATGTGGCCTGTGCGTGGGGCGGACTGGCAGGCTATGGCACAGCCATGCTGCTCTCCTACTTCATTGGACAACACTATTACCCCATACGATACGATATCAAGGGTATTGCCCGGTACTTCGCCATCACCCTCGCTATGTTTGGTGCCTTCAAGGTGATGCCCATCGAGAACATATGGGTACGCATGGCTGTGGGCACATTGCTGCTCCTGCTCTTTGTGGCCTATATCATTAAGCACGACCTGCCGCTGAAGCAGATACCTATAATAAATCGCTTTGTAAAATGAAAAGAATACTGTTCGTTTGCCTCGGCAACATCTGCCGCTCATGTACGGCAGAGGAGATTATGCGCACTATCCTTCAGCGCGAAGGATTGGATAAAGAGGTGGAGGTAGACTCTGCCGGACTCATCAGCTACCATCAAGGCGAGCAGGCCGACCCTCGCATGCGCTCCCATGCTTCGCGCCGAGGCTACCACATCACACATCTGTCACGTCCAGTGCGCATGACCGACTTCTACGACTTTGACCTCATCATCGGCATGGACGACAGCAACATCAGCCGCTTGCGCGACCTCGCCCCCAGCCTCGAAGAAGAGACCAAGATACATCGCATGACAGAGTATTGCATCAACAAGGTAGCCGACCATGTACCCGACCCCTATTATGGTGGTGCGCAAGGTTTCGAGAACGTAATTGACATTCTTGAAGATGCTTGCGAGGGCCTCCTGAGGAGTTTATAAATTCCGCTCTGGATTATTAAGAAAACGAGTGAGTGAGAAGTCTTTTTCAGTCACAACGAGCGCCCCGAGTATCTACAACCTAAATGATAGAGAAGGCCATATCACACGCACGTCCCTTTAAAAAACACCGATTTCATCGGGGTATAGCCTTTGTCATTTTTAGTCACAAGCATTTGTTACGCTATTGTTACGCTATTTTTTTGCGACTAAGGGGAATAATGTATATATTTGCGCCGAGAACAAATGACAAAGATTATGAAAATCAGAACGACATCCTTGCTATTGCTCATAGCATTATTATCTGGTTGCAATACTGGGGGATATCTTGTAAGAGCTCGCATGTCTGATAAATACCCCGTAGTAGCACCTCCTGAAATGGTGAGGCTATATACAGATGGTGAGGCTGCACCTGACTCCAGTAAGGTGCTCGGTGAAATGTGGACAGTCTATGAACCCGATGCCCCAAAGATAACATACGACAGTACCTTGAATTTGATAAGAAGAGCAGTCAGTGCTTCTGGAGGCAACGGATTCTATATGTTGGAGCATAGAAAGCCTAATCATTTAGATGCTATGAACCATTATGTCGATGGTGTAGTATTGCTTACGGAAGATACCACTATATACAATCGGGCAAATAATTCGTTCAGCATGTGGTATACTGAACACAATGATGAGCTGAAACGCGAGCGTGTCAGTCCACACTATTTGCATATAGCTGCAGGACTTTCTATCTTAGCGAATGAACAGCCAATGATAAGCGAAACTGAGCAAGTCAATAGCGGTACTCTTAAACGAGGCGTTGGGTGGAATGCTGCATATAACTATCTAGTACCCTATAGCCTCTATGGATTTGGAGTAGTATATAGTGGTCACCTTGCAAATGCAACGATAGCTGAGCGCAATGGGGCAACGATACCAAGCTACAGTATATGCAACACCATCCATAGTGTAATCCCAACAATATCTATGTATGGATGCTCGGAGAGATCTCTTCTTGTGGCATCTTTTGGCCTTGGCTGCATGTGGAACATTGTTGATTGGGATTATACTGAAGCACAAAACAAGAGGAGTGTGGAGGCAGATTTAACTATATACGTGTCTGCGGAGTATGAGTATCGTATTACCCAAAATGTTGGAATATCGGGGCGCCTATATCTGAATGAATTATCGGACAGTAATGGTGATAATAATCCAGATATAATGAACGGTGGATTCTCACTCGGCCTCAACTATCATTTCTGACAATACACTTGTATAATATAATGGAAATGCATATCTTTGTCAAACACTAAAAATTTTCCCAAATATGAAATCCTTCAATTCATTGAAATTCTTGTTCCTTATCTTGTTGGTAACAAGCTGTACCTCACAAAGCATTATCACTGATTCACGTATTCGATTGGAGCCATCAGTGACCGCTGAAGAGGTTAGAGTGTACACTGATGGAGAACCTGTCCCCAACTCGGCCGTAGAGTTGGGTGAGATACGAGTGACGGACAAGACCTTCTCGGCTACAGTACCCTATGATACGACGGTAGTGCGCATGCAACGTGCTGCTGCGGCTGAAGGAGCCAATGCAGTGATGGTGCTTGAGCATACCACTCCCCATTGGCTCAACAACAACATGAATCACGGATTCTATGGCAAAATGTTGCTGACCAAAGACACTATTATTTTGGCTAATAGCCCCAATCCCTTCAGCGAGCAGTATGCGGCCTATCAGGATAAACTAGAGAGAAAGCGTATGCCGCCCCACACAATACACATAGGTGCTGGTTATTCGCATATAGCAAGTGGAATAGAAGTCGATGGGATTGAAGCCGACGGGCTGAAGCGTGGCATCGGGCTTGAAGTAGCATATAGTTACCTCCTTCCAAAGACATGGATGGGATTTGGCGTAAACTACACGGGGCATTTTGCCGATGCCTTAATTAAAGAAATGGTAAATGTTAAATTCTTTGTTCATAATATAACACCGACAATTGACATCTATAGCTTATATGAGAAACATGCTTTGAAGACGTCTATAGGTTTAGGATATTTGCAAGCTCAATTCATAGGCCCCCTGCAGTTGGAGACAAATGCAAAACCCTCAAAAGATACATTCGGTGGCCTTAGTTCCTATATCTCTATCGAATATGAATATCGTATCGATAAATATACGGGATTCTTCCTAAGATTACACGAAATGGATTGGCTTGGAGAATATGACGAATCGCGGGAACGTTGGGAGAGCATCGCCAACTTTGGCGCATCCATAGGATTCAACCTCCACCTATAATCTTACGCTTCCATTAACACAATACATTAGCAAGGCAGCAAGCAAAAGCTATCCGCTAACATGGACTTCAAATGGGCGATTTTTAGATATTCCTATTGGCGAAAGTTCATAAATCGGTTGGCAATGGCAAAGGCCCTCTCTTAA